>CAKZHE010000259.1 GCA_936920195.1 uncultured cyanobacterium
TTGTGGCTAGCTAGATTTAAGTAAAGCCGTCCTGAGCTTCGCTAAAGGACGGGGTTTCTAACCCATTTTTCTGATGACTTCTAGAACGGCTCAGATTATCGACGGTAAAGCTCTGGCGGATAAAATTCAGTCCCAATTGGTAGGGCGCATTCAAGAATTACAGGCCAAAATTGGTCGTCCTCCAGGACTGGCGGTATTGATGGTGGGCGATAACCCGGCTAGTGCGGCCTATGTCAGTGGCAAAGAAAAAGCCTGTACAAAAGTGGGCATAGCCTCCTTTGGCAAACATTTTCCCACCGAAACCACCCAAGCCGAATTAGCCCAGGAGATTGAATCCCTTAACCAAGATGAACGGGTAGATGGCATTTTAATTCAATTGCCCCTTCCTCCCCATCTCGATGCCCAAGCCCTGCTATATCAAATTCATCCTGACAAAGATGCCGATGGACTGCATCCAGTCAACTTGGGGCGATTGGTGCGGGGAGAACCAGGTTTGCGGAGTTGTACTCCCGCTGGAGTGATGCAACTACTGGCAGAATATCAGATTCCCATCCAAGGTCAACAAGCCGTGGTAGTTGGACGGAGCATTTTAGTAGGCAAACCCATTGCCTTGATGTTACTAGCCGCCGATGCTACCGTGACCATAGCCCACTCGCGATCGCAAGACCTCCCTGCCATTACCCGTACTGCCGACATTCTGATTGCTGCCGTCGGCAAACCGCAATTTATCACCGCTGAGATGGTCAAACCAGGAGCAGTAGTGATTGACGTAGGCATCAATCGCATCACCACTGCCGAAGGAAAAAGCCGCTTAGTGGGAGATGTGGACTTTGAATCGGTAAAAAATATAGCTCAGTTTATTACTCCCGTTCCCAAAGGCGTTGGACCAATGACCGTCAGCATTCTACTGGAAAATACGGTTTGGAGCTATGCTCAAAAAGGGATGAAAAAGTCTTAAATGTTACCAAGTGCGATCGCCATATCCGAACCTAGAGGCAGTAAACCAGGATACCCTGGTCTGTCACCAAAGCCACCTAGAATGGGTGAGGGCGCATCCAAACTTCCAGCTAGTAACTTTTATCCCAGTACAATCGACCCGGAAAAATAGCACAATATGACCAGTTCCCCGGAGCCAACGCCCTCACCCAACTTTGACCTCAATGCCTACCTTGCCAAAAAACAGTTACTGGTAGAAGCTGCCCTAGAAAAATCCCTACCCGTTGTCTATCCAGAAACAATTTATGAATCCATGCGCTATTCCCTATTAGCGGGAGGGAAGCGCCTGCGCCCAATTCTGTGTATTGCTAGTTGCGAACTAATGGGCGGAACCTTAGAAATGGCAATGCCTACTGCTTGCGCGGTAGAAATGCTGCACACTATGTCCCTAATTCACGACGACTTGCCAGCGATGGACAACGACGACTATCGTCGGGGGAAACTAACTAACCACAAAGTCTTTGGAGAAGATATCGCGATTTTAGCAGGGGATGGCTTGCTCGCCTATGCCTTTGAGTTTATTATCGAGCAGACTAAAAATGTTCCCCCAGAAAGGATATTAAAAGTTGTGGCTCGGTTAGCCCGAGTCATGGGAGCGGCAGGTTTAGTAGGCGGTCAAGTAGTAGATTTAGAATCAGAAGGCAAGCCAGATATCTCTCTGGAAACCTTAAACTTTATTCATACTCACAAAACTGGCGTACTGCTAGAAGGTTGCGTCATTTCCGGCGCTACCCTCGCCGGAGCATCAGATGATGATTTGAACCGCTTGTCTCGCTATGCCCAAAATATGGGTTTAGCATTTCAAATTGCCGATGACATCTTGGATATTACAGCTACCAAAGAAGCCCTAGGCAAAACAGCGGGGAAAGACGTGCAAGCCCAAAAAGCCACCTATCCCCGGATATGGGGTTTAAAAGAATCTCAACAACAAGCTCGACAATTAATTGACTCAGCCAAAGCTGAACTAGCAGGCTTTCCCCAACAGGCAGCCGATCCACTCCTAGCGATCGCTGATTATATGATCAACCGCACCCACTAGAGTAAAAAACCATGCAGGACTTTGGACAAATTTTAGAAAACCAGGCACTGCTGGTTGCCCTCTTTGCCTGTCTCGTAGCACAGGTGACAAAGCTTTTTGTCGAGCTAATCAAAAATAAAAAAGTGAACGTGCGATCGCTTTTCACTACCGGGGGGATGCCTAGCGCCCATTCTGCCCTAGTTACCGCCTTAGCTGCCAGTGTCGGGCAAACTGTAGGCTGGGCTAGTGCCGAGTTTGCGATCGCGACCATTTTTGCCATTATTGTCATGTACGATGCCGCTGGTGTCCGCCAAGCCGCAGGCAAACAGGCTCGCATTCTTAACCAAATGATTGATGAATTATTTCAAGAAGACTCCAAATTCAGCGAAGATCGTCTCAAAGAATTACTCGGACATACTCCTGTGCAAGTCATTGTTGGCTCCATCCTAGGAATTGCCATCTCTTGGATTGCTTGTCGAGCCTATTAAAATCTAATCTCATCAACCCATCTACAACATTTTTGAGTACAGTAGAGATAATCCCTGCACTACTGCCGTTAGGCTCAAAAAAATACCTATGAGTTTATCTGGAAAACAACTAATTACCTATCTCTCTTTGCTGGCTATTGGCGGTGGTGCAGGATTGGCGGGGAGCAATTATCTCAAAATCCCCCAAAGCACCGCCACTGGAAGCTCGAACCCTACCCCACAGGAGCAGCAAACCTTATCCCCAGTATCGACAAACGCCACTCCCCAAAATCTTAATTTTATTGCCGAGGCGGTGGAAAAAGTTGGTCCGGCAGTCGTTAGGATTGACTCGGCGCGGAAAGTGGCGCAAGATCCTGATACTACCAATCCCTTCTTTCGGAAATTTTTTGGCGATGAAGCCCCCAAACGAGAAGAACGAGTGGAACGGGGAACTGGTTCTGGATTTATTCTGAGTGCCGATGGACGGTTGCTAACTAATGCTCATGTAGTGGCTGGTACTGATATAGTTAAAGTTACCCTCAAAGATGGACGGGTCTTTCAAGGTAAAGTTTTGGGAGTCGATCCGATTACTGACGTGGCAGCAATTAAAATTGAGGCCAGCGGGTTGCCTACGGTACAGTTAGGCAAGACTGATAAACTGATTCCGGGACAATGGGCGATCGCTATCGGCAATCCCCTCGGTTTAGATAATACTGTGACTGTAGGCATTATTAGTGCCACGGGACGCACCAGTTCCCAAATTGGGATTTCCGATAAACGGGTAAGTTTTATCCAAACCGATGCTGCTATTAATCCTGGTAATTCTGGCGGACCATTATTAAATGCGCGAGGCGAAGTCATTGGCATTAATACTGCCATTCGCGCTGATGCTCAAGGCTTGGGATTTGCCATTCCCATTGAAACTGCCGAACGGATTGGTACGCAACTTTTTGCTAAAGGTAGAGTTGAGCATCCCTATTTGGGAATTCAAATGGTTAATCTCAGCGCCGAACTCAAAGCTGATATTAATAAAGACCCAAATCCGAAGTTTAAAGTAGCGGTAGATAAGGGCGTATTAATAGTCCGGGTAGTCAAAGGTTCTCCCGCTGAGAAAGCTGGTTTTCGCCCTGGAGATGCCATTCAAAAAGTTGGCGATAAATTTGTCAAAACGGCAGCAGAAGTGCAGCAGCAGGTAGAATCAACCTCAGTTGGGGCAGTTTTAAAGGTGGAAGTGAATCGCAATGGTCAAAGTCAAATTATTGAAGTGACAACGGCAGCTTTTCCAGCCCAACAGGGATAACTTGTCAGGTATTTGCAAATTTTAGCATCCTAATTTGCTAATTCTACACCAATACGTTCCCAAGCGGCAACCGGATTGGGATCGGCAGTAATCGGACGACCAATGACGAGATAATTTGCTCCAGATGCGATCGCTTCCCTCGGAGACATCATCCGTTTTTGATCGCCTGCTGCCGCCCAGGAGGGGCGAACGCCGGGGCAAACTAACAAGAACTCATCCCCACAGGTTTGTCGCAATTGCGCGGCTTCCTGGGGCGAACAGACTGCTCCTGGCAAGCCCGATTCCTGAGCTAGTAAAGCCATTTCCAGAGTGTATTCTGGTAATTCCACAGGAATTTTTAAATCAAAGGCTAAATCCCGCGATGTCAGGCTGGTAAGCAAAGTGATGGCAATCAACTTTGGTGGCGGATATCCGGCTTGATTAGCACCTTCCACAGCGGCAGTTTGGGAAGCTTGCAAAGCATTTCTTCCGGCAGTGGCGTGAACGGTAAGTAAATCGACTCCAAAACCAGCGGCAACCCGACAAGCACCTGCCATGGTATTGGGAATGTCGTGCAGTTTCAAATCCAAAAAAATCCGCTTTTGACGTTCTTTGAGGATGGTTAAAATTTCTGCACCTTGACTGACAAATAGCTCTAAACCAACTTTCCAAAAAGCAACTTCGGGCAGGAGATCGAGAAGAGCGATCGCTGCGGCTTTCGTTGGCACATCTAGAGGCACAATAACTCGATCTGTGACTGCCAATTTAATTATTTTCCTCCCTGTTTAACTACCTTGACAATATTTATTGATATCGCCGACTAATTTAGTCTTTTTCTGATTTTCATCATTACCTGCTTGGATCGTTTTGGTAATATCTTGGGTGATTTTCCGGATCTTCACCACCCCATCTGGAGCCTTGGGATCGACAGTCGCGATCGCCGCCACATTTGTTCCCAAGTTACTCAATTCTTGATTGAGTTTGCTGGCTGAAACCGCGTAGCTATCTCGGTAGGTAATTAGTTCTTTGTCAGCTAGTTTAACATCTTTGACCTCTTGATTAATTGCTTGCAAGTCCTTAACTAGAGCATCTACCGTCTGTTTATACTTATCAACCATTCCTTTGAGAGCATTGCGATCGCTTGGTTTAGAACTTTTGAAACTGTCTAAATCCTTTTCGTATTTTTTATGCGCCATCAAAACAGAGCGCAGCCAACTATAATGATACTATATGGTTGGTAGTTGGGCTTTAGCCCCAATCTCAGAGAGGGCTAAAGCCCAACTACCAACCTATTGCCTATTTCCTATTCTTCTCAACCAGCGCCAAATCAGCAAGATTATTTCTTCCAACCATAACATGAGCCGATCCAAAGAGGAGAGAATTTTCTCTAAGGGATGTTTAACATATCCGGCGGAAGTGGCTGGAGTTTCAATCGATTCTAATTCCTCAGAGAAATGATTGGCAGCGATCGCCGGTTGAAGAGGAGCAGTTTTTTGAGTTGATGGTAAAGCCGCTAGTGCTGCTGGTATTTTAGCCGAAGAACGCTTTTTCTTGGGAAATTTGCGCGACGGAATGGCGGTTCTTTGAGAACTTGGCAAACCACTCACAACGCGGCTAATCGCCGCATAAAAACTATTTTCCGGTAAGTTAGGCGTACTAGCCGGAGCGAGCGGCGCTGGATTACTGCTACTGGGAGTTTCTTCGGAGGGTTTAAAACTGCCAAATAACCGCTCCCAACTCAACCAAGGTTGGGCTGGTGGTAAAGTTACTGAAGGTTGATTTAAACTACTGGCTGGAAGATCAGTTACATTGCTCTCAGGTAAGATCCCATCGGGATTATTTGCGAATGTTTGATGGCGTTTGCGAGTAAAATACTCAATAGCCCGTTGAATCAGCGCCGGAATGTTGAAAGATGCTGGTTGAGTAATGTCAGTTTCAGCCGTGGATGACGGCAACTGTGCTGGGTTGGGAGCAATGCCACCTGTGGCTAAAGCCATTGAGGAACTGCTGGGTAAAACTAAGCGATCGCTGATAGTATTACCTGGTAACGGCATAGCATCAACCACGGGATTTTCTTCTCCTGGTAGTGGTTGTTGGCGATTGCCAAAAAAGTAGTTAATTGCCCTAGCAATTAAAGCCCGAATTTTCTCCCCACTACCCACCGCCGGAGTTTCTGCCGAATCTGCCGAAGACACCCAACCAAACTGATTTTGCCACTGCTGGAGAATTTCCTGCGTGCGGTGGGAAAATTCCTCACCTACATTTAACTGACGCTTTTCCAACTCCGCCACAGTGCAATCGAGAAAAGCTAGTTGATCTAGAATCAATGCCGAGATGTGGCTCAAATTATCTTCATCTAAGGGGGCAACCGTAGCAGAGGCTAATTGCCGCCTCGTCATGGTAGATTCTTGGAAGAGATTAGTCGCGATCGCCACTGTACTACTTTGCATCCAAGCCATACCTTGCCAAAATAACCGGATGGGCAACCAGAGATGCGATCGCTCTTTAGGCAACTTTAATTTATTGGCAATCCCTTGTTGGGCAACCTGTGCCAATCGCCATTGTCGCCAATAATCCGCCAACTCCCAAATTAACCGTTGTTGCAACCGCCGTTGTTGTTCTGGTGTCAGAATATCCAAAATTTCATTCTCTGTCGTCACCAGCACCAAAGTGCGAGATGAGAGCAAACTGGCAACTCCTTGCACCACTAGAGCGCATTTTAAAATTGGGTTACTTTCCGTGGTGGTTAATTCTTCCCCAGGCAAGGCGGCAACGGTAACTGGCGCAGGCTCAGTTACCGTTGACAGACAAGTAACAATCCAAAACTTTAAATCCCCCGTCAACGCAGGTTTTGTCGCCGACTCCCCTCCCAAAGAGGGCAATACATTAACCGCTTGCGCCTCTAATTGCCAAGAATCAATTTCTGCCAAAACCTGCTGAATCGGTTGTTCGGCTGGGGGTAAACTTGGTTCTGACAACTTACTAGCAGGCAGTGGCGATAATACTTTTCCCACCGTTTCCGCTGCTTGGGCGATCGCCAATCGTCCCGCCTGCACCAACAAGTATGCTGGGTAAAGTAGAATTTGCGCTCCCCAGATAGTTGTCATCTTGATCTGTCGCCAGACGCGATCGTACTGTGCGCTCAACCGGATAGATTGACGATTGAGATAATTGAATAATCTACTTTGATAAGGAGAAGACATAGAAATCCGGGGAAAGCAGTATCTATACTTAGCAAGAATTCTTAAGGCTAGCGCCAATTCTCTTCCCTGATTGTGCCATAGTCTAGTCCCATTCCCTCAATTTAGGATTGTAGGCTAGCGATCGCTGCCCTATGATCTGAGAAAAGCAATGATTTGGCAATGATCTCACTCAAAACTAGAGTTTTCCAACTGGGCGCTATCTTGACAATTGGCGGATTGACTGCTTGCCAATTGTTTAATCGCAATGTGCCAATCACAAAAATTGGGGATATCCAAAAGAATTGGCAAGGCTACTCTGAAGTTTATCTGCAAGGGAAGACAGGCGATCGCGCTCCCTTTGTCGGTAGTGGTGCCTATGAATTACAAGATGCCACGGGCAAAATTTGGGTAGTTACTACCCAACCTTTGCCTCAGCCAGGAGAACGGGTGTTGTTGAAGGGGCAGGTACAGTATAAAAATATTTCGGCTGGCGGTAAAGAGGTGGGAGAGGTTTATATTCAAGAACGGGAGCAACTAGAGCGCCAGCCAGTTGAAAAAACGCCTGATGCGGGAAAATAATCATTATGACTAAAAAAACTGAAGTAGCGATCGCCATCCTCTATCGTCATGGTAAATATCTTTTGCAACTGCGAGACAATCTCCCCAATATTTCCTTTCCTGGTTTTTGGGGCTTTTTTGGCGGACATTTAGAAGCGGGGGAATCACCGGAAATTGCTTTGCAGCGGGAATTAATGGAGGAAATTAGTTATCCCCTATCAGCAGCGAATTTTTTTGCCCATTATGCTGATGAAAGGGTACTGCGGCACGTTTTTTATGCTCCTCTACAAGTTGAATTAGATCAATTGATATTATTAGAGGGTTGGGATATGGATTTCTTCACTCCAGAACAAATTCGTCAGCGCGATCGCTATTCTACCAAAGCGGGAGAAGCTCGTCCGATCAGTCCCCTACACCAAAAGATTTTATTGGATTTCATCGATCAAAAAATAGTCAATCATTAACTCTAAAAACAAAGTTTTTAGTTGGGCTTTAGCCCTTCCGGATTGGGGCTAAAGCCCAACTACAAACTTTTTTATGACTACCTACTTATTCCATATTTTGAGGTGAAATGAATCAGGCATCTCAGTTTATTGGTTATTGGAGCAGAAGCCATCAACCAGAGTTGGCAGCAACCTGGAATAAGTTGTTGAAGACTAGATCGTTACAACCCTACATACCATCAGAAAATTATGGGATTTGGGGACTAGGATTTACAGGTAAAAATACCATTGTCCAAGAATTAGTTAATCGCCAGGAAATAATTGTTAATTTCTCAGCTTCGGGGTTGACAGATGCCCCGGAAGCCTGGGTAAAAATTGCCGTTGAAAGCTTAACTTTAGGTAGAGAACCTTTTGGGCGATCGCCTTTATATTGGACTGAGGAAAAAGGGATAATTTGGTTTGCTTCTCGGTGGCAATTATTATTATCAATTGTTCCCGATTGGCAAATTAGTCTTCCGGCAGTTTATGCCTATAGTTGTTTTTCCTATGTTCCCACTCCTCTAACGCCGGGAGAAGAAATTTTTGCTGTGCCAGCGGGAACGGAAATTAGTTGGCAAGGAAAGGCACTTTTACCAACATCTCAACAATGGCATCAGTGGCAAGAAGCGCCGGAATTGATCGGATCGGAAAAAGACGCAATTTTCAACTTACAAATTTTATTAAAAAATGCTATTCAAAAACAAATTAGCGATCTTTCTTGCCAACCTGTAGGTGTATTCCTTTCCGGCGGCATTGATTCTTCGATTGTCGCCGCTTTATTAGTCCAAGCTGGTGTGAAAGTCAAAGCCTATGCCTTGGATTTTACAGCGGTTTTAAAAAACCAGCAATTATCAGAATTACCCTATGCCCAACAGGTAGCAGATTTTCTGCAAATTCCCCTCATAATTGTAGCTGTAACTCCCGCCAAAATTCGCAGGGCGATCGCTCTGACTGCGGAAGCTTTAGATTTACCCTTTGGTGACGGAGCTACCATCCCCTTATTTTTACTTTCCCAAGTTGCTAGTCAGGAAGTAGAGGTAATTTTTAACGGCGAACATGGCGATCAATTATTTGCCGGATGGACAAATAAACCGCTGATTGCCGCTAGTATTTATCATGGCAATTCACCTCCAAGCGATTTTTATCAAGATTATCTGAAGACATTTCATGCTCTTTATGGATATGAAGCCCAAATCTATCAACCGCGAGTTTATCAACAAATCGAAAATCTTCATCCCCAAGACTGGTTTCAAACCGCTTTAGATCCTACTTTTTCCACTCATTTGCTTTCTCGACTGCGACGGGCAAGTTTGATGCTGAAAGGGGCGCAAAATATCCAGCCTAGAGCCAATAATATCGCTTTGTCTCAGGGATTGTCAGTGCGATCGCCTTTTTGCGATTTGCCTTTAGCAGAATGGACATTTCAATTAGCAGGGGAATTATGTTTGCAAGGAGTTTGCGAAAAATACATTCTCAAACGTGCGGTAGAATCTTGGTTGCCCCCAACAGTAGTTTGGCGAGAAAAACAAGGCATGGCAATTCCAATTACTGCATTATGTTTAAATTCCTTGCATGACCAGATTAAGTTTTGGTTAAATCCTAGAAAACTAAATCAACAAGGTATTTGGCAGCCGAAGATTGCCGAGCAAGTAATTAATGGCGACTTCGGGGGGCAGATTCGCGGCGGCAGAGTGGGTAGAATTTTATGGTTATTAATGATGTGGCAGGCTTGGCAGTCAACCGCCTTGGGAAAAAATCGCCAACCTGATTTAATTGACTTTTTCTGGGATTTCTTTCACCGTTAGTAGACACCAATATCTAAATTGCAGTAAAATCATATCTAAATTATAATTTACCCAAATCTTCAATTAAACGAAGTTTGTAGTTGGGCTTTAGCCCTAATCCGGAGGGCTGAAGCCCAACTACGAACTTTCTCCATAAAACTTTCTAGCTAAACCAGAAAATTATGAACTCAAACAACTTGCAAATTCCCAAGGAAGTCCGCCAAAAGATAGATCGAGAACTGCAACCAGGGGAGTCGATTAGATGGGTAGAGCAACCTGTAGCACGGATGTTTACCTTAGCCTCTCTACCAGTTCTTTTCTTCGCTATTCCCTGGACAAGTTTTGCCATCTTTTGGATATGCGGCGCATCGGGTTTTAAAGTGCCGGATTTCAGCCGAGGGATACAACCTGAACATCTGTTTCCACTTTTTGGTGTTCCTTTCGTTCTGATTGGTTTGGGAATGTTGTCTAGTCCTTTTTGGGCATGGCAAGCCGCCCGAAAAACAGTTTATTTAATTACTAATAAAAGAGCAATTCTGATTCAAAGTGGGGTATCTACGACGATCAGAAGTTACACGCCAGCGCAAATTAATCATACATATCGCAAGGAGGGAAGAAACGGCATAGGTGATGTGATTATTGCGGTTAGAAAATGGAAAGACAGCGACGGCGATCAAATGACGGAGGAAATAGGCTTTATCGGGATTCGGAATCCCCAGGAGGTTGAAAAAATGTTGAAGAATTTGGCAGAAACTGGTTTTTAAAAAGTTAAATTGGGGCGATAGCGCTAGCGCGCACGCAGGGCTTCGCGGGGGGATTGCCCCTACGGAAGTGCATCGACTCATGCAGACGCGCTATATAATTGTAGGTTGGGTTGCGCGACAGCAAAACCCAACAAACCACCGCTCAATTCAAAATTATCAATTCAAAGTTAAAAATTGTTTTTTGAATTTTGAATTTTGAACTTCAATGTTAGGTTTCCACTGTCGTTTCAACCCAACCTAAGTGTATTGCCAGTATCTAGTAGGGTGCGTTAGCGTCAGCGTAACGCACCGCGTACCAGTTAACGGTGCGTTACGCTATCGCTAACGCACCCTACTACTCATTTATTTAACGTATACAAAAAAGCAAAATGGAAAACCTAAAATCTGTGCAATCACTAACTAAGACTTTGCCAGTAGTGCCTTTTTCCGAGGAAATGGCACAGGAATTATTAGCAATTTATGGTTCTCCTGTTTACGTTTACCAAAGCCAGAAAATTCAAGATACAATTCAACAGATTACCAACGCTTTGATTTATCCCCAAACTCGGCTTTGCTTTGCCAGCGTGACTAATGGGAATGTGGCTTTATTGCAAATTTTTCAACAAGCCGGATGGGGATTGCACTCCAATACGCCAGGAGATGTTTATTTAGGATTGAAGGCAGGTTTTAACCCCAAGCAAATTGTTTATAGTGGCAGCAATTTGAGTCGGGCAGAAATGGAGCAGATGCTGGATTGGCAGGTAGGAAATTTTAATTTAGATAGTCTGGCTCAACTAGAATTATTAGGTGATGTTTGGCAAAATTGTAATTCTGATTTTACGCCTTTATTGGGCTTGCGGTTGAATTTACCAGAAATTACTGGAGATAGTCGAATTGGCGTTCATCCGGCAGAATTTCCCCAAGCGATCGCTCTGGCACAATCAGCTAAGTTAAAATTAAGCGGTTTGCATTTCTATCGCGGTACGGGTACAAATGCTACCACTGCTTTCACCCAAGTAATTGATCCCATTATTCGCACTGCCCAAAAACTTCCGGATTGGGAATATCTAGATTTTGGTGGCGGTTTTGGCTACCCTTACCGCATGGAAGGGGTAGCTTTTGATTGGGTATTGTTTGGCAATGAACTAAACCAGAAATTGAGCAGTTTAGAAAGGCAAGTTAACTTGATTATAGAACCGGGGCGAGCCGCGATCGCCAGCGCTGCTCTTCTATTAGCTAAAGTTATTTCGGTAAAATGGCAGGAAGAGAAACAAATTATTGGTACTGATACCAGTATTGCTAATTTAGCCGTATTATCGGTACATGGCGGCTACCGAGAAATTGTGAGTTGGCAAAATTCATCAGATGCCAAATCCCATTTAACTGATGTTTGCGGCAATACCACCTATTCCCGCGACTACCTGGGGAAAAACTGTCAATTGCCAGCTTTACAAATTGGCGATATAATTGGGATTTTAGATGTGGGAGCCTACGGCTATGCCATGTCTTCGCATTTTTTACATCGTCCTCGCCCTGCCGAAGTATTATTAACAAATCATCAACATCGCTTGATCCGTCAGCGGGAAGATTACAGCGCATTACTGCAAAATCAAGTTTGGGAATGAGAGGGGAATTATGGGTATAAAGTGTATTAGGTGTAATACTGATAATACCGCAAGCGATCGCCGATCTCATGCTGGACGCTGTAAAAACTGCGGTCATTCGTTTGTGTTTGAATTAACTACTATTAATGGCAGACGAATTACTGATAAATATTTTGCTGGTTGCCTCGCTACTATTTCTAGTCAAGATACGCTGTATTTTACTGAAAGTCAATTTTTCTACTTTCTGCAAAAACGCCTAGGTAAAGTTAAAAATGCTAAGTTTAATCTGATTTTTCCGGGAGTGATGCTAACTTTGATCGGAGGAATAACCATTCCAGATGCGATCTTACGGTTATGTGCCGTAATTTTAGGAATAGTTCTAATTTTGTTGGGTTTTAATTCTACTGGAGGGGAATTAGATGCCTTAAGTCAAGAACAGTTTAAGGATTTAATGCGCTGTTGGCAAAAAGTTAATCCCATCCCCAAAATGCTCCCTAAAGTTACGGCTGAACTAAAACCAGTTGAAATAAATTCGGAAATTTTAGCCTATAGTTTTGATAAAGCGGTAATTTGTGATAACGATGCGATCGCGCAAATGTTAATCGCCAATAACTTTCACTTTGAAAACAACTGCGCCATCCTCAGTATAAATGGTTATCCCCAGGGAATTTTTGGCTCGGTGATGCAGATGTTACGCCGCAATCCGGATTTAAAAGTTTATGCTCTGCACGATGCTAGTCCGGATGGGATTAAGTTACCCTATCTATTACAAACTAGCAATGATTGGTTTGCCAATGATAGCGCCACAGTTTATCAATTGGGAATGCTCCCCCGCCAAGTAATTAAAAACCGCAAGTTGCCAGTCCAAGTTTCTGCAAATTATACTCTGAAAGCGCAACAACTCCCCCCAGAAGTTCGGCAAAGTTTATCAACTACGGAATTAAAGTGGTTAGAAGAGGGAAAATTTCTAGAATTGGAATCCTTTAGTCCTCGGAAAATTATCCAAATTCTCAATCAAGGCATGGCGAGAAGTCAAAATACTCCTGCTGACAGCTTAGTGGAAATTGATGGCGATCGCTACTACGTCGATCAAACATTTAGCTTCGGCTAAAATCGGCTTTTAGGTAAACTCACCCTAATTTAAGTAAATTTTCTTTAAGTACTGCCAGAAATGAATTTAGATCCCGATCTTATTATGCTAGTCTTAAAACCACATTCAAATCCTCAACTTAACTGAGGTAAATCAAATTCGGCGCAAACGTATTTGACATAAGTCCTGAGCATTATTCAGCTAACTTAGGGGATAAACATGACGGAGCCTTCAAAGACAGAAGCCAACCAGTTTAATGGAAGAGTCATTCCATCCAACTGGGATTTCCAAAACACCATCACCGACGTATCAGGTTCTCATGAAGTCTGGTATCCAGCGTCCCAAGATGATGTTGCCACTGCGATTAAGCTTTCTAAGAACCAAAAAACATTTGTTCGAAGTGGCAAACAGGTGGTAAGACAAGATGAAGTGGATGGGTCAAACGGAGTTGTTATCAATCTCAGCGAATTAGTAAACGTCACCATCAACGGGAACAAGGTGGTAGTAGAGGCGGGAGCGACAGCCGAAGATATAATAAAGCACCTCATCGATCGCCGTTTGGCACTACCGCTTTCCGACGATCCGCTCAAGAGCATTGCCTCAAATGTAATGAATGAGAGCGTCTCATACCTAACACGTAGTCTAGGGTCGCTTACAGGCTATATTTCGGAAATCAAAGCAGTGAAGCCAGATGGAACACCGATCGCAGTTCCAATCAGCACAGATCAACCCTACGCAGGAGAATCATGGTTGGCTCTGTGCCAAGAGTCTAGAGCTATCATCACTCAAGTCACATTTGAGGCAGTGCCAGCTCAGAGCCTTTGGATGCAGCGATTCTCCTTCCCATATACTGGTTATGACGAGTTTCTTCGCCTCGCCCAAGGCTTATTTTTAGAGTCACATATACCAGAGAATTGCGACCTGGTGTTGGATCTCTATAGTGGCTCATACCTAATGCCAATCGTGAGTATCACTGCTCTGGGAGTTGCAGAAGAGGGAAAATCAGAGCTAGAGAGACTTATCGCCGGAGTTGTCTCCAACCTTCCTTCTGTCGCCGCAGTTATCTTCGAGCTTCCTTCTGGCCGCGCACGTCAAATATTGGCTGGGTCTGACGTCCTCGAAGCTATTGCAGGCAGCGGTCAAGGAGCAGGTCTAGATCCGACCATTGATTCTCAGAGGCTCCAGAGAATCGAAGCTGCTCCCGGGAATTGGGCGAACTTTATCGTCGAGTACGTTAACTATATCCACAGCGGAGTATCCTATCGTGAGAACGGAGAGGGCAAACTCCACCCAGACCTCCAGATATCAGCTCGTCTGCAAATAAACCGAGATAATGCTCTTGAGGTCACTGGTTATGCCTACACTCCAAAACGGATAGAGTCCACATTGGCAGCATCTGCTCGTATAGACACACCACTTCACGAAGGTGTTCCTCTAACTCCATCCCTGACCTCACGTGAACTTTCAAGACCCATACCAAATTTTAAAGGTGACGTTTACCAACCAAATGATCCGGGCTACCTCTCTAAGGCCAAGGTCTACGCAACTACATCGTACCCAGCGGAAAATTTGACACCCTTAATGGTGGCTTACCCACGGGACGCAGAGGACATTGCGGCAGCCATCGCGTTTGCCAGATCGGAAAATTTGCATATTGTGGCTAGAAGCGGCGGTCATCAATACTCTGGAAAGTCTTCGGGAGGCAGCAAAACGATTGTGCTTAGTATGGATGCGTTTAACCACCTAAGCATCTCTGGGAATATCGCTGAGGTCGGCCCAGCGGTTCAACTGACGCAGCTCGCGGCTGAATTCAAGAAAAAGAAGATCACAATCCCCCACGGTGAGTGCCCGATGGTGGCCATCGGCGGTCATGCTCAAACTGGAGGGTATGGTCATCTTGTCCGTAACTTTGGTTTAGCCCTTGACTATGTTGAGGCATTCGACATTGTATTGGCAAAAGATGGAAATCTTCGTACGGTTACTCGTCCAGTAGGTTCTTCCTCCTCTTCGGATGAAGAGAACCTTGACCGAGAGATATTCTGGGGTGTGTTAGGTGGAAATGCTGGTTCGTTTGGCATCGTGACCAGCTACAAGTTCAAATGTATTCAGGATACCAATTGCCCAAATTCCTACGGATATACTGCACTCAGGAAGTATAGAAAGAGTCGCTTTCAGAAACTGATGAAGCTGGTTCAGTCATGGTCGAAAGACATCAAAGCTGGGACACTAACAGCAGATTTTGATTTTATGATGACCGTAAAATCAACAGACAAAATCCAATTCTTCCCGGTACTGTTGGTTGAAGCAGTATACGGAAATCTACCTGTTGTAAACAAAGGTGTTATCGAAGATGGGAGGTTGAAATCAATCGATGAGGCGGTTTTGTTTGAGCAAAGTTGGTGGGAGAATTTTCTACGCCGCGAATACGGTAAGAGATCGCTGCCAGATTTGTCAGATTCGTTCGTGCGTCGCCATCCAGCTACAACCCATGATGGACGTGAATTTGAATATCCATACAAAAAGCGGATCAACTGTACCACAAACGCGTTGACCGACGATTTTATTCAGCAGTTTGTAGACATGATCGATAAGGTGGTTATGAAAACGGAAGGCGTAAAGCTCATCTTTCAAATGTTGATGGGCGGTGGTGCTTATCAGAATACGAAGGGTAAGAATGTAACATCAATCTCTCATAGAGATTACGTTTTCTGCTTTGTATTCGATCTCTTCTACCGGGAGGGCTTCGAGCAAATTGCCGTAATATTACAGAAAGATATGCAGAAGGTGATTGATGAACACTTCAGCGGCAATCAAGAACTACGGGTTTTCTGGGGTTCCTTTGGGGATACAGATATTAGCAAGAAGGAGATCAGACAGATGTACTACGACAGTGAAGAGCAGTACGCACGACTGCAACAACTCAAACAAAAAGTAGACCCCAACGACATCTTTCATACAACGTTGACTGTCCAACTGCCAGGGTAAACGCATACTTGACCAGGACTTACGCAGTGCCTCTAGATTTAGTAGGGGCGAATGGCATTCGCCCCCCCATCTATAGCGTATAGATTAAAGATTTGCGTAAGTCTTGTTGATCTTGTCTTTAAAAAGTGGGCGATCGCTCCAGCTAAAATATCGTAGGTTGTGTTGAAACGACAATGGAAACCCAACATTTACCAGTATTTTGTTGGGTTTTGCTGTCGCGCAACCCAACCTACGATTATAATCAAGTTATTAATTATTTCATTCTTTAGATGGTTTTTGATTTGCTTGCAGCCAAATTTCTAAAGTGACTAACAACCATAATAACACTCCATAACGCGACCACAATTGCCCGCGATATTCTAACCATTCCTTAATTACAGCTTGATTTAGATAGGGCGCGATCGCCGCTTTCCTATTTAACAACAAATCTTGGGCTTTTTGTCGCCAAATTGTCCGAAACCATTGCTGCATGTGCATTACCATGCCACTTTTCGGACGATTTAAAATTGCCTCTGGTAGCAAGTCTGCCACCGCTTGCTTTAAAACTGCCTTTTCTGTCACCCCTGCCAATTTATACTCTGGGGGAATCTGCATACTCAATTCTACAATCCGGCGATCGAATAACGGCGATCGCCCCTGCAACCCCGCCGCCTGAGTAAAATTACTGACTTTGGTTAGGATGTAGTCTGCCCCTTTAAACTTGATATTGACTGCCATCAGTCGATTCAGATAGGTTGACTCAGCGGCAGTTAAATCAGCGGCAAAAAAATAGGGTTGTTCTCGCACCGCCTCCCAAATCTCCGGTTTCAGCAACCGCTGTAAATCGGGAAAGCATTTTTTGAAGGAAGTCAAATAAGCCGTCACCGGATCGACTTGTTCCTGAACCCGACTATAGATAGTATTGAGGAGCATAGGCTGATTTTTCGGTCCACCAAAACAAGGATCTCCCCCTTCCCCATTCAAGGTAACGCCGACTAACTCCTGTGCCAACTTACCCACCAACAGGTTTGGCACTGTCAATCCCTCGCCGATAGGATCGTCCAAATGCGCGATCGCCTCTGGCAATAATTCCCAAAGTTGCTGTAAACTAACTTCTAAAATGTGGTGTTCCGTGTGGCAATGGGCGGCTACTAAGTTGGCAAAGTCCAATTCGTGGGGATATTCCAATCCAAAATGAATCGAATATGTATGCACGGGATGGCGGTGCAACTTAGCAGCCAACGCCGTAATACTACTGGAATCAATCCCCCCAGATAAAAAGACTCCCACAGGTTGATCCTGGGGCAAGTATTCTTGAACTACTGCCTCTAATTGCGATCGCAGTTTCTCCCCATGCCAAATCAAAGATTTTTCCGGATGGCGAATATCCTCTTTTACTTGCCAATAACTTTGCGGCGGCTGCTGTGGAAATTGCCAAATCTTCCCCGGCGCTAACTCCCGCACATCTTGCCAGAGAGTTCTTTCTCCCGGCACAAAGGCGCAGCAGAGATAATCTCGCAACGCCACCAAATCTAATTCTCCGGTGCGATAAGGCGCTAAAGTCCTCATTCGTGGGGCAATCCAGCCTGTTTCCCCCCGATGGATATAATATAAGGTGCGGCAACCCACGCGATCGCGAATTAAAGATAATTCTCGCCGATCTCGATCCCAAATGGCGATCGCCCACATTCCCTCTAATAGCTCTAACGCTCCTACTCCGGATTTTTCCCATAGCCGCGCTACCAGTTGGCAATCCGATACCGCCACCTCCGCATTAATTCCTAAGTACGCTATTAAGCGATCGCGGTTGCTTAACCAAATATCTCCCACTACTACGAATTTTTGCTGAGGACTAAAGGTTGGTTCTGTCAAAGCGATCGCTATTTGCTCGTCTTGCCAAGTCACTCCGGTAACTAATGGCAACGACGAAACTCCCCAAACTATATACCAATCGGGCTTTACCGTCGCTGCCGACTGCATCCCCCTCCCCTGTAGCGGAAAAATCCCGACAGTTGCTGCCAAAATAAAAACAATTGTTTCAATAGCTTCTAGTTATCAATCTATAGTTTTTTCTGCCCAGACAATTCCTACATATCTTATTGCTTCGTTTTTGTCAAGAAAATTAATTTAGGCAGTTTAGGGAGCGATCGCTTGCCAAATCAATAAAAATTTATTATTATCTTTACTCGGATGGTAAATTATGATACGTTGATCTAGCAAATGCAAAGGGGGGTTCAACTACGATGCCAAAAATGAACTATTAGTAAAACCAATATTTCAGATCGGACAAGTTCTCGGACTCTGCCTTTTCTGCTTTTGGTGGTTGCGCCTAGTCTCCCAGGCAACCGTTACTCCAAGGAAAACCGCCCATGAGCGGGGAATAACTTGACCAAAAGCTGGTTTTTTCTGGATTGGTAAAGACTATGTATAGTTTTCGTAAAGTAGCGCCAATCAGAAAAAAGATCCTGTATTATTACTGAGGCAGCAAAAAAGCCGAGAGACTAACCATCTACTCAGCCCTAAAGTATCTTTCAACTTGCGATCGCAGGTTATCACCAATTCCTGCTATTTCTAAGACCGTTCTGAATCTAAAAAGATTGATTTTCAAAGCTAGCAGAATTTTGCTAACTACTACCTATATTGCCGTATAGGTAAAACTTGCAGTTCCTTGGTTGTTGTTCTTTTCTCGTCCTTTGTCTATATTGCCGTATAGATAAGCTACCGAGATCGGAAAAACACCACAAACTTGCTTTTGTTAATCAATCAGATTTCTAATCATCACCAACCCGCATCTAAATGCTTGAAGGTAATCGAATTATACCTTTCATTACCATAGCAAGCAATTAGTGGCGGCGACGGTGATCTCGATCACATTGACCTAGATTTTTGAGGTGATTGAATCATGACTGCACGCTTAATGCCACCAATCTCCGGACTATCGCCTGCCATTACCGCTGAAACTAAGGAGATCGTAGTTCTCGGTAATAATCCCCTCACCATTGACGATGTATTTCAGGTAGCGCGAAACGGTAGAAAAATCAAATTAACCGAGCAAGACCGAGTTTGGCAAAGAATTCAGGCATCCTGCGACTATATTAGCGATGCCGTGGCATCCGGCAAACCAATTTATGGAGTGACTACAGGCTTCGGGGGGATGGCAGATACCGAGATTTCTGCTCAAGAAGCGGCTGACTTGCAAAACAACTTAATTTGGTTTCTGAAATCGGGAGCCGGAGCTAGATTACCCATTGCTGATGTTCGCGCTGCGATGCTACTGCGAATTAACTCCCATTTGCAAGGAGCATCGGGATTGCGGCGAGAACTAATTGAACGGATGGCAATATTTCTGAATGCTGGGGTTACGCCCCACGTTTATGAATTTGGTTCCATTGGGGCGAGCGGCGACTTAGTACCCTTAGCGCATATTACTGGAGCGCTAATTGGTTTAGATCAAAGCTTCACCGTAGACTTTAACGGTGAAGAAATGAATGCCATTCAAGCCTTAGAAAAATTGGCCTTACCTAGAATTAATCTCCGTCCCAAAGAAGGGTTAGCCATGACCAATGGCACTTCAGTTATGACCGGAATTGCTGCCAATTGCGTCCGGGATTCTCAAGTTTTACTAGCTTTAGCGATGGGCGTTCATGCCCTGGCAATTCAAGGTTTAGCCGGAACCAATCAATCTTTTCATCCTTTTATTCACGCTCTCAAACCCCATTATGGTCAGCGGTGGGCGGCTGACCGAATGGTGAAATTACTGGCCGGTTCTTGCTTGAGCCGCGACGAATTAGATGGGAACAGTCATATTTGGAATCATGGCTTAATTCAGGATCGTTATTCTCTCCGGTGTTTGCCCCAATATCTCGGTCCAATTGTCGAAGGGATAGAAGAAATTGCCCAACAAATTGCCATTGAATTAAACTCTGTCACCGACAATCCATTAATTGATGTGGATAATCAGGCCAGTTATCACTGCGGTAACTTTTTGGGGCAGTATGTTGGCACAGGCATGGATCGCTTGCGCTATCTTTTAGGTCTATTAGCCAAACATATTGATGTTCAAATCGCCCTGTTAGTTGCCCCAGAATTTAATAATGGCTTGCCCCCTTCCTTGGTAGGAAATCCGGCGCGGAAAGTCAACATGGGTCTGAAGGGATTGCAAATTGCGGGGAATTCGATTATGCCCCTGCTCACCTTCTATGGAAATTCGATTGCCGACCGATTTCCTACCCATGCCGAGCAGTTTAATCAAAATATCAATAGTCAAGGTTTTGCGGCAGCTAATTTAACTCGGCAATCAGTCCAAACCTTTCAACAATATATGGCGATCGCCTTAATATTTGGAGTCCAAGCCGTGGACTTGCGGACTCAGGCGATCGCTGGTCACTACGATGCCAGAGAATGCCTATCTACAGGCACTTTGGCCTTATATGAAGCCGTGAAAAAAGTAGTCGGCAAACCTATTTCTATCGATCGCCCCTACATCTGGAACGATCACGAGCAATCTTTGAACCAACACATTGCTTTAATTGCGGCTGATATCGCCAAGGAAGGTCAAATCGTGCAAGCGGTGCAAGAGACTTTGGTAAGTTTAAAATAACCTACTTGCCGATTTGTTCAGTATTAACTGCCTAGAAATTTATCTTTAGGCTGCCCATCTTTCCCCTCTAGAATTGCCATGACTGCTAACAACATTGATTTAAATCGCTCTTTATTCAGCTTCCCAATTACTGAAGTTAGTGCTGATTTAGGGCGACTATTTCAATCCTTGAAAATTACTGCTAGCCAATGTGTCAAAATTTTTTTGAGCCAACCGATTGACTGGCAAAAATTCTCCTGGTATAATCACCCAGGAAATAGCCAACTTCCCCTTGAAGACAATAGCGATCGCTACACGGCAAGCTTCAAGTCAAGTTGGCTTTCATCAGTGAAGATTACCACCGCCCAATGTATCAAGATTCTCCAAGTAAATGCGATCTACTGGCGGCAAGCTTGCCCCTGGATCGTTCGCTAGCTTTTCGGAATTAGTAGGCGCGGGCTTGGCGCGGATTTCAAATGCCAAGCCGTTTATTTTCGATTGTCATACCATGAATATTGCCCAAAACATTGAGCGCGGTCGGCGCTTCTTTCCTGAAAAACCTGCCCTAATTTTTGCAGACCAATCTTTAAGCTATCAAGAACTAGATCGGCAGACCAATCGGGCAGCAAATAGTTTGCGGCAATTGGGGATAAATAGGGGCGATCGCGTAGCCTTATTTCTGCCCAACATTCCCGAATTTGCCATCAGCTATTTAGCAGTTCAAAAAATTGGCGCAGTGGCAGTTTCCATCAATGTGATGCTCAAACCAGGAGAAATCAAATTCATCCTCAAAGACTGCCAAGCCAAAGCAATTATTACCACTGCCGAACTCAGTCCCCAAGTACCAGATAGCGAAGTTCCCGAACTCCAGCACTTACTAATTATTCCTGGGACAACCCAAACTAGCACTAATTTAGGCGAACTGATGGCACTGGCTGCCGATGAAGCCCAAGCTATATCTATGGAAAGCCACGAACCAGCGGCAATCCTCTACACCTCTGGCACAACAGGTTTTCCCAAAGGAGCTACCCTTTCCCACGGCAACATCATCTCCAATATGTACTCGGTAAACCGCTGTACCAAGATGAATCCCGAAGATCGGCTGTTACTGTTTTTGCCCCTGTTTCACTGCTTTGGACAAAACTTTGTTCTCAACAGCGGTTTGAATGCTTGTGCCACCATCGTTTTACAGCAGCGCTTTGAAATTAGTGCCGTTTTAGAAACCATTGAGCGCGATCGCATTACCATGTTCTTTGGCGTGCCAACCGTCTTCAAACACCTATTAGAACTGCACCCAGAAGAATGGACTTGCAGTTCCCTGCGCTACTACTTTTCCGCCGCTGCTCCCATGCCACCGGAAGTCCCCCAACAATGGCTATCCCGATATGGAGCCATCATTCACGAAGGTTACGGACTCACCGAAACATCACCCTTTGCTAGCTATAACCACGAATTTAAATATCAGTTCGGCTCCATTGGAATGCCCATCGACAACGTAGAAATGAAAATTGTCGATTTAGACGGCAGCGAAACTCCCATCGGGAAAATTGGTGAAATTATCGTCCGCGGTCCCAACGTCATGCTCGGTTATTGGAATCGTCCCCAGGAAACTGCCCAAGTCATCAAAAACGGCTGGTTTTATACCGGAGATCTGGGGCGGATGGATAAAGACGGCTACTTTTATATCGTTGACCGCTTGAAAGATATGATCAACGTTTCCGGCTTCAAAGTTTATCCCAGCGAAGTTGAGCGCATCATCGCCAAACATCCCGCCGTCGCCGAAGTAGCCGTTTATGGAGTCGCAGACCAACTCAAAGGCGAAATCGTCAAAGCCAATATCAAGCTCAAATCTGGTGTAGTTATGAGCCAGAAAGAGATCATTAACTTCTGCATCCAAAACATCGCCACCTATAAAATTCCCCGCGACATCAATTTTGTCGAATCCATTCCCAAAAATGCCACGGGCAAAGTATTGAAACGCTCTCTGCGAGAACAATAATCTCCTCCCCTTCTGCCCATTTCCAACTCAAACCACCAACATTTCACCTTTCCGAGAAAATCATGGTACGCACCTTAAATAAATCTGTCCCCACCGAGAAAGCTTTTCCTAACCCCAAATTATTACCCATAGCTTACCCACCAACCCCCACCATCTCAGTTGCTGACACCATCGTTCAGATGCTAGAAAATATGGGAGTGCGGTTTGCCTTTGGGGTATCAGGAGGCGCGATCTCTCCAGTTTGGGCAGCACTAGAATCTAGTCAGATTAACGTGCTACACTTTCGTCATGAAGCTGGAGCCGTATTTGCTGCCATTGAAGCTTCTTTAATTAGCGGCGATCCAGTAGCCATCTTTACTACTGCCGGACCGGGAATCACCAATGCCTTAACCGGACTATTAGCTGCCCGATGGGAAGAAGCCAAAGTTATTTTCCTCTCTCCTGCTACCTCGGCTCCCCAACGAGGTAAATGGGCTTTTCAAGAAACCAGTAACTATACCATGCCTCTCTTGGGACTGTATTCCTCTGGAGCCTTATTTCATTACGCCACTACCCTAGAATCTGCGGATGAACTACCAGAAGTATCTCGCCGCCTTGCTCAGGGCATAGCCCGACCAAACGGTTTTATCGCCCATATTAGTATTCCTACTGACCTCCAGAGCCGCAACAGCACCCTCCCTTTACCAACAGTAAAATTTGCCCAAACTTTGGCAACTGCTAGTGAAAAAGCGATCGCCCACTGTGCTAATTTACTCGCCACAGGCTCCTTTGCCATCTGGATAGGATTTGGAGCGCGTCATAGTTCTAGAGCCATTCGCCAATTAGCAGAGCGAACGGGGGCTGCCGTCATCTGTTCCCCCCGTGGCAAAGGCATTTTCCCCGAAGATCATCCCCAATTTGTCGGCGTAACAGGTTTTGGCGGACATACCTCAGTCTTGGCATATATGCAGGTGCAGCAACCGGAGCGGATTCTAGTTTTAGGCACTCGCCTGGGAGAATTCACCTCCTTTTGGAATCCTGCCATGATCCCCAAGCGCGGATTTATTCATGTTGATATCGATCCCGAAGTACCAGGTGCAGCCTATCCCGATGCCGAAACCTTTGGTATTCAATCTGATGTGGGTATATTTCTCAAAACTCTCCTCAAACACTTTCCCAAAACCGTCAAGCGATCGCCCTCAGTCAAATTATCTCCCCACGAAGGTATTGACCTTAGTCCCCAACCAGGTTTAGTCCGACCAGAATTTTTAATGGCAGCTATTCAACAAGCGATCGTCGAAAATAGCGATGCCCCCATCATTACCGAAGCTGGTAACTCCTTTGCATGGGGCAATCACCACCTCAGATTTAGCCAACCCCATCGCTATCGAGTTAGCACCGGATTTGGATCGATGGGTCATGCTGCCACAGGCGTTTTGGGGACAGCCTTAGCCAAAAACGGCAAAGCAGTTGCCATCCTGGGTGATGGAGCCATGCTCATGAACAACGAAGTTAGCACCGCCGTTAAATACAAAATTCCCGCCGTCTGGATTGTTCTCAACGATGCCCATTACAATATGTGCGCCCAAGGTATGTCTGCCCTCGGCTTCAAAGAGGTCGATACCACCATTCCCCCAGCAGATTTTGTGCTGATTGCTCGCGGCATGGGTGCTGACGGCATCTGCGTTGAAAAAGAATCCGATCTTCAGATGGCACTAGAAAAAGCTCTGTCATCAACTGTCCCCTTTGTTGTCGATGTCGCCATCGATCCCAGCCAACCCGCTCCCTGTGGCAGTCGCATCCAGAGTTTAATCGCCCAAGGCGCTACCGAATTAAAAGGAGTTTAATCATGAGCCATCAACCCGTAGGCATTCGTTCCCTTGCCGTCAGCTTTCCCCGCACCGTTAGAACTAACGATTATTGGCGGCAAAATCATCCAGAATTAATTGCTCAGGCAGAACAAAAAAGTTTATCAAAAGCTTTTTCGATTGTCGAATCAAACTCAAATATTCCATCTGATGACCTTTGGTCGCAGGAAATGATCCCTTACCTGTCTGACCCCTTTCGCGGCACGGTTGAAAGACGGGTATTAGCTCCAGGTGAGTCCTCCCTAGACATAGAATATCAAGCAGCCAAAGAAGCTCTAGATGCCATCAAACTCGATCCTGAAGAGATAGATTTGATGCTGGTTGCCTCTATGTTTCCTGAAGAAATAGCCCCTGGCAATGCTTCCTTCCTTTCCGGTCGATTAGGTCTTCGAGGAGCGGCATGGAATATAGAGTCAACCTGTACCAGTGCTATAGTTGCCTTCCAAACTGCTTGTGCTTTAATTCGGGCAGGAGAATATCGCCATGTACTTGTGGTAACATCAACTACATTTTCTCGCTTTGTAGATGAAAGTGATACGTTGTCATTTTTAACTGGTGATGGAGCAGGGGCATTTGTAGTTAGTTCCCTGGAAACAAACCAAGGAATCCTAGGGACAAAGATTATTCATACTGCCGAAACCTGTGGGGCTTTTTTCAATGAACTCACGACCGATACTAAAGGCAATCCCCGGATGGTAATTCGAGCAGGTGAAAGTGCTAACAAAATGTTCCGCAATACATTTGTTGAATCCTGCCGTATCTGCTGCGATGCCGCACTTAAAGCCGCTGGAATCACCATTAAGCAGATTGACTTTTTGATCTCGAATACGAATACCGCTTGGTATTCAGATGTTTACAGACAAGCTTTGGGGATTGAGAAAGAACGCACAATTAACCTTAATTCTCAATACGCCAATATTGGCTCAACATCTCCAATTGCCAATCTTTATCATGCTGCCCAAAAGGGGAAAATTCGCGAGAACGATCTGGTCTTGATCTACACCTTTGGGGCAACAGGTACTGCTGGAGCAACTGTTATGCGTTGGGGCGATGTGGCTTTAGGTTCCACTCCTGCCACCGCAGAAAATCCCACAAAAGCGATGGCAGGAGCGCTATGATAGCGGTAAAATTTTAAATATAGCGATCGCTAAAAATAGATCTTTTTACTGTCCTAATTTACATATTAGGACAGTAATTTTTTATATAAATTAATTTCAATTAAACATTTTTTTATATTTTATGTATCTATTAATACAGCAATAAAATCGTAAATCTTTATAATTTGTAGAAATCCTTCATCAGTAAATGCAATTGTGAATGGAGAATTTCATAACCTCAGCTTATGAAATTCTTATAAAAAAATGCTATACTATAATTATTCAGGGTTGCTCTAACTCAAAAAATTGTCGCCGCATAAAGTATACAAAGGATATGCAATGAATACTGAGTTTTCTGGATGCCAAATTATTAAACTGCTTCATGAAGGTCGCAAAACTGTCATTTATCGCGGTTTAAGAGAAGCAGAGCCAACTTCGGTAATTATTAAAACTCTCAAGGCCGAATATCCTACTATCGAAGAAATTACTCGCTTAAAACATGAATATCAAATCCTGCAAACCTTAGATATACCAGGAATTGTTAAGCCTTATGAACTAACAGACTATCAGCATGGTTTAGCACTAATATTAGAAGATTTTGCCGGAGAATCTCTCAAGCAATTTATTGACGCTCAAAAAATCTCATTAATTAATTTCCTAGAAATTGGCATTTTTTTAGCCCAAACGTTAGGAGAACTCCATCGCACTCAAATTATTCATAAAGATATTAAGCCTCAGAATATTCTCATTAACTCAGAAACAGGGGAAGTTAAACTGATTGATTTTAGTATTGCTACCCGCCTAGAAAAAGAAAGTCCAGGGATTAGCAGCCCTAATTTGCTAGAAGGTACTTTAGCCTATATGTCTCCAGAACAAACTGGACGGATGAATCGTTTTATCGACTATCGCACTGATTTTTACTCTTTGGGAGTCACTTTTTATGAAATCCTGGCAGGTCAGTTACCATTTCAGAATTTTACAGATCCGATGGAGCTAGTCCACTGCCACATTGCCAAAAGTCCAGTTCCATTAAGTAAAATAAATTCAGAAATACCTGATTCTATCTCATCAATTGTGATGAAGTTGTTGGCAAAGAATGCTGAAGAGAGATACCAAAGTGCATTAGGAATCAAAGCTGATTTAGAGGAATGCTTAAGGCAATTACAATCATCCCATCAAATAGGTAAATTTGTTTTAGGGAAACTTGATAAATCTGGTCAATTTGTCATTCCCCAAAAACTTTATGGCAGAGAAGCAGAAGTGGCTGAATTAATGGCAGCCTTTGAACGCATCAGCTTGGGAACAAGTGAAATCATGCTGGTTAGCGGCTATTCAGGCATTGGCAAAACTTGTTTAATCAATGAAATTCATAAACCGATAGTCCGTCAACGGGGACATTTTATTGCGGGTAAGTTCGATCAATTTAAGCGCAATATTCCTTATGCCGCATTAATTCAAGCTTTTTCGGAATTAATCCGGCAGCTTTTAACTGAAAATTCTGAAAAAATAGAATTTTGGAAACAGGAAATTGAAACTGCCTTAGAGCAAAATGGTAAAGTAATTACTGATGTTATTTCCGAAGTGGAGTTGATCGTGGGTTCTCAACCAGAAGTGCCACAGTTAGGATCAACAGAAGCCCAAAATCGCTTTAACCGAGTCTTTAAACAGTTTATTCATATATTTGCCAAGCCAGAACACCCATTAGTGATTTTTTTGGATGACTTGCAGTGGGCTGATTCTGCTTCTCTGAAATTAATTCAATTGCTGACCACCGATCCCGACAGCAAATATTTACTCTTGATAGGGGCATATCGGGATAATGAAGTTAGTCCAACTCATCCTACCATTTTGGTTTTAGAAGAAATTAAAAAGGCTGGAGCAGTTATTAAGAATATTGTGCTTCGTCCTTTAGATATTAGCAATGTTAGTCAATTAGTGGCAGATACTCTGAATGAAACCGAAAGATCTAAGCTGTTATCGGAATTGCTTTTTAATAAAACCCAAGGCAATCCATTTTTCTTGACTCAATTATTTAAGACACTTAACTTTGAAAATTTATTGAATTTTGACTTTTTTGAGGGGCGGTGGCTGTGGGACATAGAACAAATTCAAGCTTTAGGCATTATTGATTACAATGTTGTCGATCTGGTAGCCAGAAATATTCTAAAATTGCCAGAAAAAACCCAACAAGTATTAAAATTAGCTGCTTGTATTGGCGATCGCTTTAATTTGGAAGTCATAGCTATTGTTAACGAAAAATCATTATTAGCCTCAGCTGATGATTTGTGGCCTGCTTTGCAGGCAGGGTTAATTCTTCCCTTAAATAATAACTACAAAATACCTTTAGTTTTTGATTCGGAAAAGCAAGATAGTTTTAATTTTGATAATTCCACAATTACTTACAAATTTCTCCACGACCGCGTTCAACAAGCGGCCTATTCTTTAATTCCGCAAGAAGACAAAAAAATCACCCATTTAAAAATAGGTCAGTTATTGCTGAAAAAAACATCGCAATATGCTCTCGAAGAAAACATTTTTGACATTGTTAATCAACTAAATATCGGGGTCGAATTAATTACGGAACAAGCAGAAAGAGAAAAGCTAGCTAATTTAAATTTGCAAGCAGGAAAAAAAGCCAAATCTGCTACAGCCTATGAAGCTGCATCAAAGTATTTAACTATAGGAATAGAACTTCTGCCGCAACAAAGCTGGCATAATTACTATCAATTAACCTGGAATCTTTATGTGGAAGCACTGGAAACAGCATACCTAAATATTGATTTTGAAAAAGGAAAATATCTATCTGAAATTATCCTGCAAGAATCTAGAACTTTACTGGAAAAGATCAAAGTATATGAGTTAAAAATTCCTTTTTATTGTTCGCAAGATCAAATGCAGCAAGCTTTAAGCACTGGTATAGAAGTATTAGAGATGCTAGGAGTTTCTTTACCAAAAAAACCAAATAAACTCCTCGTTGTCAGGGAGCTAATTCGTAAAAACTGGATGATGAGAAATAAACGCATTGAAGACTTAGCTAATCTTCCAGCAATGACTGACCCCTATAAACTGGCATCAATGAGAATTTTGATGAATATAATTCCTGCTACTTTCAATGCAAATCCTATTATGTTTCCACTATGTATATTTAAAATGATGAAGCTTTGTCTTAAATATGGAAATTCACCTTTGGCTCCCTATGCTTATGTATCATATAGTATGATTGCCTGTGGAGTGCTAGGTGAAATTAATTCTGGATACAAATTTGGAAATCTAGCATTAGAACTATTGGGTAGATCTAATTCTAAAGAACTAAACTCCAAAGTCCATCTTTGTTTTTATAATTTTGTAAAACACTGGAAAGATCCTTTAAAGGAAGCAAGGAGTTCTTTTATTGAAGCTTACCAAATTGGGGTAGAAAATGGAGATATAGAATATGCTTGCTATAATATTTTTGCATTGGCACTAAATTTATTTTGGAGCGGTGAATCATTAGAATATATTAACAAAGCCCAGAATCAATATTGGAATGCAGCGCAAAAATACAAACAAGAACTTACCGCCAGTTTGATCAATACATGGGAGCAAATAACACATAATATTTTAAATTACTCTGAAAATAAATGTGATTTGAAATATAATGGCTTTGATGAAGAAAAAGTATTGCTAGTATTGAAAAAAAAGAATAATCAGGTAGGAATTGCTTCTATTTACTTAATCAAGCTGATCTTGAACTATTTGTTTAAAAATCACCAATATGCTGTTGAAAATGCCAAATTAGTAGAAGAATATCAAGCTGGACTGAGTGGAACTATATTAAGTGCGGGATATATTTTCTACTATTCTTTAGCTCTTTTAGCTCACTATTCTAGTGTGGAAAAGAAGCAACAAAAAAAATACTTAAACCAAGTTGTATCCCATCAAAAACAAATGCAGAAGTGGGCTACCCATGCCGCCTGTAACTTTCAACACAAATACGATCTAGTTGAAGCTGAAAAGGGGCGCGTTTTAAAACAAGATGCCAAAGCCATCGATTTTTACGATCGCGCCATTCAAGGAGCTAAAATCAACGGGTATATTCAAGAAGAAGCACTAGCCAATGAACTAGCAGCAGAATTCTATTTGTCTCGCGGCAGAGACAAAATTGCTAAAACCTATATGACAGAAGCTTATTATTGCTATATTCGCTGGGGTGCTAAAGCTAAAGTTAGAGATCTAGATGAAAGATATCCCAACTTGATTTCTCGAACTATCATCCAAGAATCTGAAAATATTAACATTACTCGCACAACATCAACTTCAACTTCAACTTCAAGTAAAGAATCGCAAATTTTAGATCTCACTACAGTTATTAAAGCCTCCCTAGCTTTATCGGGAGAGATTTTGATTGGCAATCTTCTTGATAAACTATTAAAAATATCGATTGAAAATGCTGGCGCTCAAAAAGGCTTATTCATTTCTAAATCTGATAATAAATGGATTGTTGAAGCTGAGGCAACTGTTGAAGAAAATGAAGTTAAAGTGTCTCATACCGCAACTTCCGCTGGCAGTGTCAATTTGCCAATATCCTTGTTAAATTATGTGGAAAGAACTAGAAAAAGTTCGGTTTTAGACAATGCGAAGGAAGTAGAAATTTTTGCAAACGATCCCTACATTTTAGCTAATCAAACAAAATCTGTTTTGTGTTCGCCAATTATTCACCAAGGTAAATTAACTGGAATTCTTTATTTGGAAAACAATTTAATTATCGGTGCATTTACCTCCGATAGATTGAATATTTTAAATCTCTTAACGTCTCAAATCTCAATTTCCATTGAAAACGCTCGTCTCTATACCAATTTACAAAGCTATTCTCAAAGACTAGAAAATAAGTCTCAGGAATTGGAAGCCAAATCTCAGGAGTTGGAAATTAAAAATGCTGCTTTGCAAGCATCAGAATTGCGAGAGCGAGAAAAGGCAGAAGCTTTAGAACGATCTTTACATGAGTTACAACAAACTCAAGCTCAATTGGTACAAACCGAAAAAATTTCTTCTTTGGGGCAGTTGGTGGCTGGGGTAGCCCATGAAGTGAATAACCCGGTGAGTTTCATTTCTGGGAATTTACATTATGCGACGCAGTATGTCGAGGATTTACTGGGGTTGGTGCAACTTTATCAGCAACACTATCCCGAACCAAATCCAGAAATTGCCGAGGAAATTGAGGCGATTGAGTTGGATTATCTGGTAGAAGATTTGCCAAAAATGCTTTCTTCTATGAATTTGGGAACAGAACGGATTCGGGAAATTATGCAGTCGTTGCGGAATTTTTCGCGGGTTGATGACGCGCAGGCTAAACCTGCGGATATCCATGCGGGTTTGGATAGTACGCTGATGATTTTGCACCATCGCTTAAAGGCGAATGCGGTACGCCCAGCCGTGGAATTGATCAAGGAATATGGTCAATTGCCGCTGGTGGAATGCTATCCTGGTCAGCTAAATCAGGTATTTATGAATTTAATTGCTAATGCGATTGATGCGTTTGATGAGTTTAATCGCGGTAAGACTTTTGCTGAAATTGAACGCCAGCCAAATATGATTCGGATTCGGACGGAAGTTAGTCAAGGTGCTAGTAACGATCATTCTACAGGTAGCAGGGCGATTATCCGCATTGCTGATAATGGTCACGGAATGTCAGCGGATACGCTGTCTAAGTTATTTCAACCTTTCTTTACAACTAAACCTGTCGGCAAGGGTACGGGTTTAGGGCTGTCAATTAGTTACAAAATTGTAGTGGAAAAACACCACGGCAGTTTGCGCTGTACTTCTACCCCCGGAGAAGGAACGGAGTTTATAATTGAAATTCCGATTCTGCAATCCCAGGAAGTTAGCGAAGTAGCAGTAGAAAATTAAAATAAAAAATCAAAGGTAGTTTGTAGTTGGGCTTCAGCCCTCCGGATTAGGGCTGAAGCCCAACTACGAACTTTGATGTTTCTTGGGTAGCTGGTTCACGGATAATGACGATCATTGTGATGAAACCGAAGTTAACATGGGTTTTGATGGCAATTGTGGCTGGTGCTGGGCTGGTGGTGGGTTGTGGGGGAGAAAAATTGGCAACTTTTGTCAATGCTCCGGATAACTTGCCAGAAGTTTTGGCACGCAATTATACCAATTTTTCTTTTCAGTATCCCCGAAATTGGTCAGTCGATCCTGAAACGGGACAAGCGGATGCGAAGAATTTTGTCAAAGTTGTGCGGATACTGGATGGGGGGGAAGCGGGAAAGTTCACTTTAGAAAACTTGGCGGTGGGTTGGTTTCCTCAGTTGAATCCGGTGGAAGATAAGGAGCCGCAGTTAAAGAGGTTTGCCCAAAGATTTAGCGAGCAGGTGAAACCGAATTTCCCAGAGTATCAGAAAATATCGGAAGGTAAAACGAAGATTGGGGATTATGAAGGTTATGAATTTAGATTTACCAGTGTTAGCCGGAGTACGGCGAAGGGGGATATCCAGATTTGGGGGCGAGTGGTGTTTTTGCCGAGGAGCGATACCAGCGGACAAGGGGTTATCCTAATTATGCTGGCTTCGTCGCTCGCTTCGGAACTCAAAGGCGTGGAAGATGTCGGAGAAAAAGGAGAACTGCCTATTATCCTCAAGTCGTTTCGCTGGAAGTAAGTTATGTCAATTAATGTAGCCCGTTTGTTTATTCTGGGTACTGCTGCTTGGGGTTTGGGGGTTTTTCTCCCTCATCTGCCTGCAAGCAGTCAACCCACCAGTTGGCAAGCTGCTGCCAGTAGTAAGTCGTTTGTCAATTCTCGCGCCCAACTTACGGGGGATTTGGCAGACAACTATAGCGATTTTTCTTTTCAGTATCCGGGAAATTGGCGTTTAGATCCGGTTGCCGGAAAACCGGGGGCGAAAAACTTTGTCAAAGTTGAACGGATAATGGAGGATGAAAGAGGGCGTTTTACCCAAGAAAACTTGGCGGTAGGGTGGTTTACTGGGGTAAATGAATCGGGAGAAGGGCGGGAAAAGAAGTTTAAGGAGTTAGTCAAGATTTTTGATGACCAACTTAAACCGAATTTTCCGGAATACCAGAAAGTGAGCGAAGGAAAAACGACAATTCGTGCCTATGAGGGGTATGAATTAAAGTTTAGCAGTTTTGTGAAAGGGACTCGCAAAGGAGATGTTTATTTGTGGGGCAGGGTGGTATTTTTGCCGAATAATGATACTAGCGGTAAAGGGGTAATTTTGATTATGCTGACTTCTTCCCTGGCTCCGGAAATTAAAGGGGTAGCTGATATTGGCGTGAAGGGAGAATTGCCAGTAATTTTGAATTCGTTTAAATTAGGTTTGTGAGCAGTGGCAATTAAAATCCAATGGGCAGATAGACTGCGACTAAGTTTAGCAGTTTTGGCGGCAAATACGATTGCGGCAATGGTGCGAGTGTTGCGGCTGGGAGCGGCGAGCGTGCTGCCGGGTACGATTGCCAGTCGCATTCATCCCCGCGCTCTAGCTTTACTGGCTAGTCAAGCTCAGGGTGGGGTGGTGTTGATTGTGGGTACTAATGGGAAAACGACGACTTCGGCGCTGCTGAAAACGATTTTGGAGCGGCAAGAGTGGCGGGTGGCGCACAATGCGGCGGGGGCTAATTTGGAAAATGGCTTAATTACGGCGCTGCTGGCAAATACCAGTTTTACGGGTAAGTTAAACGCAGATAGTATCATTTTGGAAGTGGATGAAAATGTTTTGCCGAAGGTGCTGCCGCAGATTCAGCCGCAATATATTTTGGCTTTGAATTTGTTCCGCGATCAATTGGATAGATACGGGGAGGTGGATATTATTAGTCAGCGCTGGCAAAAGGCGATCGCACCTCTCCCGGCTGCGACTACAATTATTTTAAATGCGGACGATCCTACTCTGGGCTATTTAGGACAAAAATTAACTCAAAAGGTGGTATTTTTTGGGTTGAATGAACCAGAAAACTATTTAGATGAAATCCCCCATGCGGTAGATTCCATCTATTGTCCGAGTTGCGGTCATCCTTTAACTTATCAAGGGGTTTATTTATCCCATTTGGGAGATTTTCATTGTCCCAGTTGCGGGTTTAAAAGGGGCGATTTAGCGGTTAATAGTAGCGAATGGCCTCAAATTCTAATTGGCTTGTATAACAAATATAATACTTTGGCGGCAGGATTAACTGCCTTGGAAATGGGGATTGCCAAGCCGATTATTTTGGAGGCGATTAAAAATTTCCAAGCGGCTTTTGGACGGGCGGAGGAATTAGAAGTTGCGGGGAAAAAAGTCCGAATTATGTTGGCAAAAAATCCGGTGGGGATGAATGAAACTATCCGAACCGTGAATGAAATTAATCGCGATCGCCCTTCTCCCACCACTTTAATGATTTTAAACGATCGCACGCCGGATGGCACAGATGTCTCGTGGATTTGGGATGTGGATACGGAGAAATTAGCAGCCAAGGGCGGCACAATTGTAGTTAGTGGCGATCGCGTGTACGATCTAGCCCTGCGCTTAAATTATAGTCAACAACCGGAGCATCCCTTCCAACTAATTGTAAAGGAAGAATTATCCGAAGCGATCGCCACTGCTCTAGAATATACCCCCCCCGGACAAACCCTACACATTTTACCGACATATTCCGCCATGCTAGAAGTACGCGGCTTGCTCTCCGGCAGACAAATTCTCTAGCCAAAAGTGCCAGAATCGCCTTTGCGATCTTTGCGCTGCCTTTGCGCCCTTTGCGTTAAAAAAATCTTTCTCCACCATGAATCCCGAAAAACCACAATTAACCATTGGTTGGCTCTATCCTACCTTAATGAGTACCTACGGCGATCGCGGTAATGTCATTTGTCTGCAACAACGCGCTCAATGGCGCGGCATAGAAGTGGCTGTTATCCCCCTAGATCAAACCGCCTCAACAGCCGCTTTTGAAAATATCGATCTTTTAGTTGGTGGGGGAGCGCAGGATAGACAGCAAGAAATAGTCATGCGCGACTTGCGGGGAGCCAAAGCCGAAGCCATTCGTCACCAGATTGCCGGAGGTACGCCGGGGGTATTTACCTGCGGCGCACCGCAACTTTTAGGACATTATTATGAACCAGCGTTGGGGCAGAGAATTGAAGGATTAGGATTATTTGATTTTGTTAGCAAACATCCTGGTCCCGATGCTCGCCGCTGCATTGGCAATGTGGTATTTCAACTCACAGCCTCTCGTTTGGCAGCCGATTTAACCAAAACTTTGGGACAACCCCCGATAATTATTGGTTTTGAAAATCACGGAGGGAGAACCTATTTAGGGGAAGTAGAAGCTTTAGGTAAAGTCATCAAAGGCTATGGTAATAATGGGGAAGATGGGATGGAAGGAGCATTTTATGGGAATGCGATCGCTACCTATTCCCACGGGCCAATCTTGCCCAAAAATCCCTTTTTAGCTGACTGGTTAATTCAAACTGCCCTAACTCAGAAATATCAACAATCAATTACGCTCTCTCCCCTAGATGATACTCTGGCAATGCAAGCTAGAACCGCCATGTTTAAGCGTTTGGGATTTGATGGGAAGTAAAGAAAATAGGACTTAGGCAAATTTACTATTTAAACAGCAAATTGCTATAAGTCCTACGTCTGAACAACGAAAGCTCAAAAAGCTATCGGACTATGGTTCAAAATTTACCTGTAACAACGTTGGTCTTCTTTTGGACTTTTATCTGTGTGTACAGGTTTGTGAGCTTAAGCAACCCGTACACTTCGTCCTTAAAAAACAAGTCCTCGTCTAGGAGACCAAGGCCGAGAGTTGCCTGAAATTGGTAATTCTCCGAAGAAGTTGGGGTAGCATCTGGAAAAAATTTGCTCCCATAATTAAAAATGCAGTCATCTGTTATCACGTCGTCTGCCCACAAGGAGCAATCAAGGCGAAATTTCAAGCCTTCCTTCATTTCTTTCATTTCATAGGGGGAGAAAGATACCGTACAGTCCACGGTACATAACGCTGTTCCGTTAGCAGGAGTTTTTGAAATAGTCAATTTTGCCTTCGTAATACTTGCCATTGTTTTCTTTCCTTATCATATCAAAGCCGACAACTTCAGACTAACAACTGTTATAAGAATTGTCATCCTAAAACCTATATAAATAATATATGCTTGATTATTAGCGCAGACTTAATCTCAAACCATTGTTTAAATTCGTTTTTATCATAATTTATATAAATTAATCAGCAAAAATTATTATAGTTTTATTTATCTTTGCCAAAACTTAGCCAACTGGCACAATTAATAAGCCTGAATAGGCCAGATCAGAACTCATACGCTCTCAATCTTGCAAGATTTTTTGTTTGACGCACAATACATCAGTGCGTCATATACCTAAACCATATTGACTATAGATGTTTCTTATGGATTAGGATTATTTGATTTTGTCAGCAAACATCTTAGTCCCGATGCTCGCTGCTGCATTGGCAATATCGCGCTGCGATCATTTCTTAGTGTCTTAGTGTCTTGGTGGTTTAACAGATATTCACCGCGAAGACACTAAGACACTTTTGAATTTACAGCCAGCGAGCCGCATCTTTGGCATGATAGGTGAGAATTAAATCTGCACCTGCGCGCTTAAAACCTGTCAAAGTTTCCAAAACTACCCGCTGCTCGTCAATCCAACCATTCAACGCTGCTGCCTTCACCATGGCATATTCTCCCGAAACGTTGTAAGCGGCGACGGGGAGATTAGAAGCTTGCTTCACTTGCCAAATAATATCCATGTAGGCTAAAGCTGGCTTCACCATCAACATATCTGCTCCCTCAGCAATATCTAGCTCCACCTCTTTGATGGCTTCCCGGGAATTGCCGGGGTCCATTTGATAGGTGCGGCGATCGCCAAATTGCGGCGATGACTCGGCAGCATCCCGAAATGGACCATAATAAGCAGAAGCGTATTTGGCGGCGTAGGAGAGAATCGGGGTATCTTCGTAACCAGCAGCATCTAAAGCAGTTCGGATGGCTTGGACAAATCCATCCATCATTCCCGAAGGGGCAATGATATCGGCTCCGGCATTAGCTTGGGCGATCGCCGTCTTTTTCAGCAATTCCAGGGTAGGATCGTTTAATACCCGTCCAGTCAAATCTCCGGTTTGGAGATAGCCACAGTGTCCGTGGGCAGTATATTCGCACAAGCAAGTATCTGCGATCGCAATCAAGTCCGGAACAGCTTGCTTCACTGCTTCTATAGCTTTTTGGACAATCCCGCAATCGTGCCAAGCATCCGTCGCGTCAGCGTCTTTGGTTTCGGGAATGCCAAACAAAATAATTGCGGGAATGCCTAAATCGTAAACTTCCTTGGCTTCTTCAACGATTTTGTCTACTGATAACTGGTAGACTCCCGGCATGGATTTAACTTCTTTAGCGATCGCTGAACCTGGTACTGCAAATAAAGGATAGATCAAATCGCTGGTAGTAAGCACAGTTTCCCGCACCATCCGGCGCAACTGAGGGTGAGTGCGGAGGCGGCGGGGGCGATGAATTGGGAACATAGTAGGGAATGGGGAATTACCCTTAAAGCAAGTTTGTCAAGATTTTAGATCTCAAGTTTTTAGTTTAATACTTCCTTCTGCCCCAAGTTTAGCGATCGCTGTAACGTTCTGTTAAGCAAACAGCACCTAGACTTGATTTAAGAGCTGGCAGATTATTGAACTGGCATTTAATTCTTTTGGCCATCTCCCCTACTCATCCCAATTCAACAAAAAACGGAAGTAGTCACATTATTTCGCTAAATGTGGAGACTTCCGCTTTTGAATAACAAGGATTTTAACGATTCCTTATCCAGAACTCAGGTTAATTCTTAGAGATTATTTCTTAGCTGGAGCTTTAGGAGATTCTGAAGCCTTAGCTTTAGGAGATTCTGAAGCCTTAGCTTTAGGAGATTCTGAAGTCTTAGCTTTAGGAGATTCTGGAGCCATTTTGGGAGATTCTGAAGCTGTAGGCTTGCTAGATTTGCTAGCTTCTGGAGGCTTTGGTTCTTCTTGAGAGCAAGCAGTAGCCAATCCTAGGCTGAGGAGTGAAGCGATCGCTAGAGTAGCAATTTTTTTGAGGTTCATAAAAGTATTTTTCTACCAGTGTTGAAGGTAAACCAGAGCTTTGTCTGGGATACTCTTAATTAACTCCCATCAAGCTGAGTTTTTGCTGAATGCCAGGTTGGGAGTTGCTGAGAACTGAAAAAAGGCGCAAAGCCAGATATAAAATGTCCTCTAAGGGCGAATTAGCTCAAAAAAACCATCATCTAGTTCATAACCGAGCATTTTTGCCATGGATTGCAGCCGGGATTTTCTGGGGATGCCTGTTTTGTGCATCCAGTCTGCCATCACAAAGATCTTTTGCATGACAAAAATTTCTAAAGCTTCGGGATTGTACTGAATGCCTTCTTTGCGGCTAAATTGGTGCGGCACTAGCATTGCCGTGTAGCGAGCTAGTTCTCCGGATTGCCAATCGAGTAAAAATGGTATCCAGGGATAGGTGGTATCTAGCCGAATAAACCATAGACGGATTTCGGGAATCTCGGAAAGTTCGCGAGGGTCTTCTGGCTCGCGAGGATAGTCAATAATAAAGCGTAACTGCTGTTCCTGGGAAGCGATCGCTTTTTCTGCCAACAGTTTCTCAACCACTGTTTGCACCGGAGTCAAGTCTAGTTGATCGAAACAATCTACATTCAGATCGATGGTAATGGTCATGGGGGAGTTTTCCTGCATCAGTCCCAATTGTCTCAAGCGATCGCCCCATTTTCAAGTGACGACTCCCGGCACTGATGCTTAGGCATACAGTACCTGTGCAGAATTAATTACACAGCTAATGTAGGATAGCACAAGGTTTTCGGCTACCTAAAATGGGAAATTAATTTTGCCTACCTACTTAAATCGCCTCTGTCTGGGGTTCGGCGGACATTTCCTCCCGCACCGCCAACAGAATTGGCACTTCTTCCACCTCTGGTAACTTCTCAATCGTCATTGGCGAAGAAGGACTAGCTCCAGACAAGCGCTTGAGTAGATTCGGTTTGGGGTTATGGAGCAAATAAATAATTTGGTCGCCTAGCTGCCAATCTTCCGTAGTTGAAACCACATATAGACGATCTTCCCGTTCTCGCAACAGCGGCACCAATTCCCCAGTCCGCATTAAAGCTTGTAAATGCGCCTGTTGTAAAGACAATCCTGGTTCCTTCAAAACAGTTTTCCCTAACTTTACTTGACCATCACCCAGGTACTGATTCCAATTTTTGATTGGGAATTGGGTCATAAATGCCTGACTCACTTTAGAATTATTAGTAGCAGGGCTAGATTGGGGGTCGCGGGGAAAAACGGCGATCGCTCTGGGAGGATGAAATTCCTCAATTGCCCTTTGTGCCAGGACTAAATTTACCTCCCCGTTACTCGTCATTGCCAAAAACGTTCCCGTTGAAGCTAACCCCGCCTCTTCCAGCACATCTGTATCTAACCCGCTACTGAGAAATACCCGAAAATTTTCCTGTTCTGCCAATCGACAAGCTTCGGCATCCGTATCAATTAGCACCACGGACTCCCCCCGTTCTTGAAATAACCGAGCAATCAGCAGACTGAGGGGATTGCAGCCAATAATTACTACCCCTGTCGCTTCGTGGGAAGTAATTTGCAGCCAATTGGCTACCCAACTCGCCGTCAGTCCTTGGAAAAATACTGTCATAGCAATGGTCAAGAAAACCAGAGCTTTAATTGCATCGCCGCCATTAATCCCGCGCTGGGTAAGCAAAATCGCAAACAAAGAAGCTACAGAAGCCGAAACAATCCCCCTAGGCGCAATCCAGCACAGAAATAGCTTTTGCCGCCAATTCAAGTCGCTATTCCAAGTACATAACCAAATATTGACAGGGCGAACTACCAGCATTAACGCCAAAATTGTATAAACGCTGCCCCAACCCAAGGCAAAAATACTGGCAATTGATAAATCCGCCGATAGCAGAATAAATAGTACCGAAATACAAAGAACAGTTAATTGTCCTTTGAAGCGGCGCAATAACCTTTCTTCTGGCACTGCCGAGGCGCGCATGACAATTCCCGCCATCACAGTAGCCATTAACCCAGATTCGCTGCGAATAGTTTGGGCTAAACCAAAGGAACCCCACAAACCCGCTAATACCACTAAATTTTTTAAGTCTTCCGAAAGAAACTTGGCGCGTTTGAGAATCCACCCCAACAACCAACCGCTAGTTATCCCAATCGCGCCACCGATACCCAAGCGCAAAATCAAGCCAAAAAAGGCGGCAATCGGGTCAGTATTGGGATTTAAGATCGTGTCTAGCACCACAACGGCGAGAATTGCCCCTACAGGGTCAATTAAAACTCCTTCTCCCTCTAGTAAGGTGGCAACTTGCCTATCTACCTTGACGTGTTTGAGCAGGGGACTAATAACCGTTGGGCCTGTAACCACAATTAAGGAAGCATAGAGAAAAGCCAAAGGCCAAGGAAATTCCCCCAACCAGTGCGCCGCCATCCCCCCACCAATCAAAGTTACTAGCGTGCCGAGGGTAACTAGATTGCGAAGGCTACCGGAAACTCGGTCAAGTTCCCGCAATTCTAGGTTTAAACCACCCTCAAACAGGATTACTGCTACTGAAAGGGCAACAATCGTTTCTAGTCCTACACCTAGTTGTTGGGGATGGAGCCAGCCAATCCCATCATGTCCCAGCAAAACGCCAAACAGGAGGAGAAAGACAATACTGGGAACTTTGAGGAATTCGGCTAGCACCTGGGCGCTAATGCCTGCAAGGACAGTGACGACTATTTGCAGGGTCAGTTCAAAGGATGCTTCCATGAGGGAGATTTTGAAAAAAGTGCGGTCAAAATCTTTGGTAAAGTTTCTAAAATCTAAGCCATAGTGAAATCTGGGATCGGCCTAGACTAACCTGATGACAGTGAGAGGATAGGCTTCTCAAACTTTAGCATTGAGCGGGCATGATGAGTTAGCTTTTATTCTTTTGAACTGAAAATAATCTTTTTTAATATCAATCAGCTAACTCAATCCTCTAATTATCTATCCAATGATGGAGGATAAATTGAACCGTCTAAATCAACCAATCGATGATGAAATAGAATTGTTCTTTTCTATATAAACTGGTTAAACTGATTCCACTGGTTCCCAGCCAGTAGCCAGTAGGGTGCGTTAGCGGCAGCGTAACGCACCGCCTACCAGTTAACGGTGCGTTACGCTATCGCTAACGCACCCTAC
>CAKZHE010000260.1 GCA_936920195.1 uncultured cyanobacterium
CCACCAACCCTTCTCAACCTGCCCCTCTTACCCTATATCCTATACCTCCAATTCCTTATCCCCAACTCCCTATTCCCTCTATTCCCTATTCCCTATTCCCTCTCTTCCCTATTCCCTCTTCCCTGTTCCCTGTTCCCTTTCAAATGAATATTATTCAAATTCTCCAAGACGATTATCAACGGTTCCCCGCTAACCAAACCTATAGTATTTATACCCCAGATGTTTATTTTCAAGACCCTTTGAACAAATTTCGCGGCGTGGACAAATTCCAACGAGCGATCGCCTTTATTGAAAAATGGTTTATTGCTGTTAAACTGGATATACACGAAATTCAACAGTCGGAAAACCTAATTACAACCCGTTGGACATTACATTGGACAGCACCTTTACCTTGGCAACCACGCATGGCGATACCAGGTTGGAGCGAACTGGAACTTAATCCCCAAGGGTTGATTAGTTCCCACATTGATTATTGGGAATGTTCTCGATTTGACGTTCTGAAACAACTCTTCCTCCCGCAAAACCGCTAATTTCTGTCTTCATTTTGCTTCCATCCAGTTCTGTCCAGCCCGAACATCAACCACCAATGGTACGCTTAACTTGACCGCTGATTCCATGACTGATTTGATCTTAACTTGCAGTTCTTCCCTTTCGGCTGGGGGAACTTCCAAAACTAATTCATCGTGGACTTGTAATAGCAACCGGGCTTGATATTGATTTAAAATTTCCTGCAAGCGAATAGTCGCAATTTTGATAATATCGGCGCTGGAACCTTGAATGGGGGCATTAGCAGCGGCTCGTAATAATTGGGCATCATTATTACTAGGTTTGAGTTTTTTCAAATCAATTTCATCGGGATTGGTGCTATGGGGATGGCGGAGACTGTTACCTTCAAAGTTAAAATAGCGCCGACGACCTAAAATTGTTTCCACATAACCCCGGGCGATCGCTTCTCGTTTCATTCTCTCCAAATACTCAAATACTTTGGGATAGCGTTCGTTGAATTTCTCAATAAATTTCTTGCCTTCCGTTGCCTTCACTCCAGCTTCGCGGGCAAATCTATGCGCCCCCATACCATAAATTACCCCAAAATTAATAATCTTGCCTAACCGTCTTTCTTCGGCAGTAATCTCTTCTTTTTCAAACAACAATCGCGCCGTTACACCATGAACGTCTTGATTTTGCTGATAGGCTTCAACTAAAATTGGTTCTCTGGTTAAATGGGCGAGGATTCGCAATTCAATTTGGGAATAATCGGCTGATACTAACATCCAACCAGATTCCGGGAGAAATGCTCGCCGAATTTGCCGACTAAAGGCGGTGCGGATGGGAATATTCTGTAAATTGGGATTGGAAGAAGATAAACGCCCGGTAGATGTGACTGTTTGATTAAAATCCGTATGGACTCGTTGGGTTTTGGGATGTACCAGTTTGGGCAAGGCATCCACATAGGTAGATTTCAATTTATCCAACGTGCGATATTCTAGAATTGCCTCAATGACTGGATGATCGTCTTGCATCTTTTCCAGGGTGGCATGATCGGTAGAATAACCAGTTTTGATTTTGCGGGATTTTTTGGTATCTAAATTTAGTTTGTCAAACAAGATTTGACTTAATTGTTTGGGAGAGCCTAAATTAAATGTTTCTCCTGCCGCTGCATAAGCCCGAATTTCAATCGCCTTTAAATCTGTTTCTAATTCTTGGGAAAATTGGTGCAGATAATCGGGATCAATGCGGATGCCTGTATATTCCATCTCGGCTAATACAGGTTCTAGAGGTTGTTCAACTTCTTCTAGTAACAAATAAAGTTTCGGTAACTCTTGAAACTCCTGGCGCATCTTCCCCACTAATTGCCAAGTGGCATAAACTTGTTTGCCACAATATTCGGCAATTAAGGGAATAGCAATTTCAGCAATTTTCTGGCCTTTGGGAACAACACTTTCATAACTTTGAATTGCCAAGCCTAAATAGCGCAAAGCTAAATCTGTCAAGTTGTGAGTGTTATCGGGATTGAGGACGTAACTGGCTAACATGGGGTCAAAAACTACCCCAGCCAATTTAATGCCTTGTCCCCGAAATACTAAGCGGTCATATTTAGCGTTTTGAAAGGTTTTAGGATAATTGGCACTTTCTAAAATTGGACGCAAAGCGGTCAAAACTAGGTTTAGATCTAGATTTTGACCCTGTTGGTGGCTAATAGGAATATAAGCCACATCCGTAGGTTGCATTCCCCAGGAACAACCAATACCAACTAATTCGGCATCGAGAACTTCTAAGGAACTGGTTTCGGTATCCCAAGCCACTGGGGTAGCAGGATCGGTTTGTTGTTGGAGAATATTAACTAAGGCGGTTAATTTGGCAGGAGTATCAATAATTTGGGGGCGAATAATCGAGGTTTTTTCCTCTTGGGCGGCGGCGGTGTCGGCAGCGCTATAAAACCATAAATCCTCATCGCTGTCATCCAGATTAACTGGGGTTGCTTGAGGAATTGGTGTTTCTGCTGCTGGCTCTAAAGTGCTGCCAAAGGTGGCGAGGAGTTGGGGGAGTTTCTTTAAATAAGTCCGAAATTCTAACTTTTCTAGCACTGGTTCGACTAGACTGCGATCGCATCCTTTTAAATGACAGTCAGCAATCTGGATTTCCAGTGGCACATCCAGAATTAATTGCGCCATACGTTGCGAATGCCAAGCTAATTCTTGCCCTTCTACTAATTTGGTTTTCAAATTCCCTTTAATCGCATCTAGGGATTGATAAACTTGGGCAAGAGTGCCATATTCTTGCAATAACTTGACGGCGGTTTTTTCGCCAATGCCCAAAACCCCAGGAATATTATCAGATTTATCTCCGCAAAGGGCTTTATAATCAACTACTTGTTCCGGCGCAATGCCCAAAGCGGCAATTACTTCTTGCCGCTGAATTTCTACTGGACCAGCAGAGTTACTGCGCTGCAAGAAGTTTTTATTCAAATACAAAACACTAATTTTTTTCTCGGCATCGACCAATTGAAAGAGATCGCGATCGCCACTCATAATTTTAACTTGATAGCCCTCGGCACTCGCCCGCTGGGATAAAGTCGCTAAAACATCATCCGCTTCATAACCGGGAGCCGTGACTATGGGCAAATTCATCGCTTCCAGCAATTCCCGGAGATTTTTTAAATCGGCAATAAAATCTTCCGGGGTTTCCTTCCGGTCAGCTTTATAGGTACGATCGGCTTCATGGCGAAAAGTTGGCAAATCCAAATCAAAGGCAATAGCGATCGCTTCTGGACGTTCTAACTTCGTTAGTTCTTCCAAAGCCTTCAAAAAGCCAAAACAAACACTGGTACTGACTCCCGCTGCTGTTCGTAAACCCCCATCCCGCCCTTTGGCAAAGGCGTAATAGGAACGAAAAGCCAAGGAATGACCATCGATTAAAATTAAGGTTGGGGGAGTAGATTGCGACATGGATCTATATTAGCTGGTGATCTCTTGATAAGCTTGCTGGCACTGTTCCGCCACCGCCGCCGAAACATCCCCAGCCCCAAAACAAATCTGTTCGTGGGCGTTCAGCAATGTTTGATAGGATTGGCTATGAGGTAAATTTCCCGTCAGCTGACGATATTCGCCATCAGTCCGGCTGGCTTGGTGGGTAATTAAATTAGCCTCGTGCAACTTCTGTAACATTCCCAGATAAAAGGCTCGACAAGCTTCCCGGTACTTGCCTTGGCGGTAAAATTCTTCTCCCCGCCGCCACCATACCCCCGCTGCTACCCCACTGCCTACAGTCTTGGGTGTAGCCAGGGAGTTTCCAGAGAAAGGCAAAAAGCGATAATATCTTTCCCAAAGTTTCAGCAACCATAACCCGAACCAGATTGCTAAAGCACCAGCGATCGCCCAAAATAATAGTTTAGGCAACCACTGGGGAAAAGACACCTCATCTAACCACCAAGGCCAATCCACCTTGGGCATCCGAGGTTGAACCTGCTTCCATTGCAGTTCCATCCACTCCGAAAATTCCTGCTGCCACTGCTGCACCTGCCAGCCCAAGTTGGTTTTTTCAAACATGGTAATTTAGTCTGATATAATTCACGCCCATCTGGTAAAAATAGTACCAACACCCAAAGGCGATCGCCAAACTATCCTTTACCTGACCTTAGTCCTAAAATTGGCAACCAAACAAAGTATATTTAATCTTTCATGGTTCAAATTTTAATTATTGATGACGATCCAGCTATTCAGCTGTTACTAAAAAGAACGCTGGAAAAGATTGGTTATGCAGTTACCGTCGCTAGCGATGGCGAAGAAGGTCTTCGGCAGGCACAAAAGGTCAACCCAGCCTTGATAATTTGCGATTGGGTGATGCCGCGCATGAACGGTTTGGAAGTTTGCCGCCAAATTAAAGTCACCCCAGAACTATCTGCCACCTTTTTTATCCTACTCACTTCTATGGGTTCCGTGGAAGACCGAGTTAAGGGTTTGGACGCGGGTGCAGACGACTTTCTGTGCAAACCGATAGAAATGAACGAACTCAAGGCGCGAGTCCGCGCTGGACTGCGGTTGCACCAACTCAACCGCGATTTGCAAGTTGCCAACAGCGAGTTGCAAGACAAAAAACGATTATTGGAAAGTGAATTAGCCTCAGCCGCCGAATACGTCAGTTCCATTCTCCCCGAACCCCTAACCCAACCACCTGTCACCATTGATGCCCGATTCATTCCTTCCCTGCAACTCGGCGGCGACGGGTATGATTACTACTGGCTAGACTCAGAACATTTAGCCATTTATTTATTAGATATTGCTGGACACGGCCTGCGAGCCGCCTTACCCGCCCTTTCCATTCTGGATTTACTCAAATCCCGTCGTCTGCCCAAAATCAATTACTACCAACCTAGCGATGTTCTCAAGGGCTTAAATGAAGCTTTTCAAATGACCTCCCGGAATGATAAATATTTCACTATTTGGTACGGAGTTTACAACAAAAAGAAGCGTCAGCTAGTTTATTCTTGTGCGGGACATCCTCCTGGAGTGCTATTAGACCACCATACCAACACCGTGAAGCGGCTGAAAACTCCTGGTTTGCCTGTGGGAATGTTTCCAGATATTGACTACCATGATGCTACCTGCGAAATTCCCGTAGCTAGCACTCTTTATATTTTCAGCGATGGCATTTATGAAATTAATCAACCCGATGGCTCAATTTGGGGACTGGATGCCTTGATTGCAGCGCTCAAAGACAGTCATCATCAACAGACCACTAATCTCGATCAAATCCTCAAAGCGGTACAAGCAGCCAATCCTAAAGATGTCTTTGATGATGATTTATCGGTATTGCAAATTAATTTTAGTTGAAAATGGAAAATAAATGAGATAATGAATTAAATCATTAACCGTAGGGGGGCAATGCCTATTACTATTTGAAAAGGTAATGTTAAGGGTCGAGGTCATTGCCCACCCTACAAAAAACTAATCAAGTTATTGGTTTTTCATGCCTTAGTTGGTTGAGGGAAAAGCATTATTAAATTCTGCGCGATTGGGATAAATTTCAAAAACGCGATCCATACTGGTTAATTCAAACAACATTTTCACTTGATCGTTAATTGAGCAAAGAAATAATTTAACTCCCACAGCCCGAACATTTTTTAAAGCCAATACTAACGCTCCTAAACCCGAACTGTCCATGAAAGTAACATCTTTTAAATCAACCAACACAATCTCGGCTCCATTTTCAACCAAGGTGGTAATTTCTTGACGAAATGGACCCGCTTTCGTACCGTCTAAAATCCCAGATGGCTCAACAATTTTTACAACAGGACTCATTTCTTTATACTCCGGCTAGTCAGATTCCTTTGACATTTTTTGAATTAAAAACTCAAAATTATCAATTCAAAATTAAAGACAATTTGATTTTGAATTTTGAATTTTGAATTTTGAATTGGAAAGCGTTGACCAGATTGGGGCTCGCAATGTTAAGTTTAGCTTGATTTTTGGATGCCGCAAACAGCAGAAGCACAGATGGCTAGTAGATGGGAAAAGGATTGATGCTCAAGAACCAAAAATCAAGGGGTTTGGTAGAATGCACGGAAAATCACCAAACCTGATGAATCCCCACATACACCCTATACTCGCTTATCAGGGGTTTGGTCAAGGAGTTTTCTACCGCTTCATTGCCCGTGCCATATCCCGTTTGTCGTCGCGTTGTTTGATGTCTTCTCGCTTGTCGTGCAGTTTTTTGCCCTTGCCTAGCCCAATGCTAACCTTGACTAAACCGCGCTTTAAGTACATCTTTAGCGGCACTAGGGTTAAACCTTGTTGTTCGGCTTTCCCTGTCAGGGTGCGAATTTCTTTTTTGTGCAGCAGCAGTTTGCGCGTCCGTCGGGGGTCGTGATTGAAGTATTGGCTGGCGGTATCATGGGGGGAAATGTGGACGTTTAAGAGCCAAGCTTCGCCATTGCGAATTAAGGCGAAGCCATCCCGCAGGTTAGCCTTGCCATCTCGAATCGCCTTGACTTCCGTTCCTTTTAATTCAATCCCAGCTTCGTAGGTTTCCAGGATTTCGTAGAGAAAACGGGCTTGGCGGTTGTCGCAGATAATTTTAAATCCGTCGCTTTTTTCAGCCATAATTTTTTAGTGTAACATTAGAAATTAGCTTGTAGTTGGGCTTGAGCCACTATCCTAAGAGGGGGCTAAAGCCCAACTACGAACCTATTACAGGCCGAGAGTGGCTAAGATATCGGTGGCATGAGTATCGGTTTTGATGCTGGTGATGGCATGAGTAATTTTGCCGCTGCCATCAATCACATAGGTGACTCGCTTGGCATAACCGCCGCCATCAACATCATAGGCGGTGGTGAGTTGGCGATCGCTATCAGCTAACAATGGAAAGGGCAGATTGTACTTAGTTGTAAACTGGTGGTGGGATTCTTGATCGTCGGTGCTGACTCCCAAAACCACTACATCTTTGCTTTGATACTCGCTATAGGAGTCTCGGAAACTGCAAGCTTCCTTAGTGCAACCGGGGGTATCATCTTTCGGGTAAAAGTATAAAACAACGGTTTTGCCAGCAAAATCTGACAGGGAGATTTCTTTGCCGTTTGTATCCTTGACTTTAAATGCTGGTGCTGTTGTTCCAACTGCTAAGGGCATAACTTTCCTCGTTTTGTGGCTTCCAGACTTAAATTTTAACCTGTTTGTTCATTAACAGGGTATGGGGTTATTTTACTACATTTCCAGAGAATTAACCAAATGTCATCCAGTGATTTCAAGTTAGGAACTATTGAGAAAACAACTTAATTCTCAAATTGGTTGGTCAGCAAAATTAAACTTATAAGTTCTGCTATCATAATACCAGCCTACCATCAACAATTTCAAAACTCCCCGAATTAAACATTAATGGCTATGAATTCTCTTCAGGATCGGGATACTCGCTCGCTGCAATACCCTACTCGGACAATTGTGCGAGCAGAACGGGCGATGCGCTGTTCGCCGTTTAATTGGCAGTTATTTGCGGCAATGCGGGAACAAAGTGTTACTCTGGGAGCGATCGCTGGTATAGCTGGCATTGAACGTCAATATGTCCGGCAAGCTCAGTCAGAATTAGCAGCGGAAAATGCCCTCCTGTGGTTAATTGATGTGGGGGTATTGAGGCGAGAAGTAGATGGACAAGGGATTACCGATGGTTTTCGGTTGACCCCCTTGGGTCGTCAATTAGTGGAAAAATGGCAGAAATTGGGTGGAGTTTGGCCTACTCCTTCTTGGAGCGATCGCCTTTATAATTTCTTGAGTCGATGGCTAAGAATGCCAGTATAGAAGTTAGTGACCAATCTTAAATCTAGGAACATTTTTTATGAAAGCAATTATGGTGGTGGGAACTACCTCCCACGCAGGTAAATCCCTGCTGACTGCGGCTCTGTGTAGAATTTTGTGCCGTCGCAGTTGGCGGGTAGCTCCCTTTAAAGCTCAAAATATGGCGCTCAATGCCTACGTTACTGCCAATGGGGGGGAAATTGGTTATGCCCAAGCAGTGCAAGCTTGGGCGGCGGGAGTTTTACCCTTAGTGGAAATGAATCCAGTGCTACTTAAACCCCAAGGGGATATGACTTCCCAAGTAATTATTAAGGGCAAGGCAGTCGGTAAAGTTAGTGCGGTGGAGTATTACGAACAATATTTTGATTTAGGCTGGCAAGCAGTCAAGGAATCCCTACAACGTCTCAGCGAAGAATTCGATCTTTTGGTGTGCGAAGGGGCAGGCAGTCCAGCCGAAATTAATCTCAAACATCGCGACTTAGCTAATATGCGGGTGGCGAAGTATTTAAATGCGGCAACTATTCTAGTCGTAGATATCGATCGAGGGGGTGCTTTTGCTCATGTTGTTGGCACATTGGAATTATTAGAACCAGAAGAAAGGGCATTAATTAAAGGGATTGTGATTAATAAGTTTAGAGGACAGCGATCGCTCCTTGATTCTGGCATTACTTGGTTAGAAGAACGCACCGGAATTCCTGTTTTGGGAGTGATTCCTTGGATTGACAATTTGTTTCCTGCCGAAGACTCCCTTTCTTTAATGGAAAGGCGCACCAGTAAAACTCACAGCGATATCAATATTGCTGTAATTCGCTTGCCTCGGATTTCCAACTTCACCGATTTTGATCCCTTGGAAGCCGAAGCCAATGTGACGGTAAATTACGTTAATCCCCAAGATACTTTAGGTCATCCCGATGCAGTGATTCTGCCCGGTTCTAAAACGACCATTGCCGATTTAATGCTGCTGCAAAAAACTGGTATGGCGCAAGCTATTCAAAACTATGCCGCAGCAGGAGGAACAATTTTAGGTATTTGCGGTGGCTTTCAAATGATGGGCAAAATAGTTGCCGACCCTGAAGGATTAGAAGGGGAAAGCGGACGCTATCGGGGCTTGGAATTATTGCCAGTTAAAACGGTAATTACCAGTCAAAAAATTGCTCGTCAACGGGTAGTTAGTTCTAATTATCCCCAGGTTGGTTTGCCTGTATCTGGTTACGAAATTCATCAGGGAAGGACGCGATTAATTCAGCCAGAAGAAGGCGAAACTCTGCCCTACAAACCTTTATTTGATGATGCTAGTTTGGGCATTGTCGATCTAAATCAATCGGTGTGGGGGACTTATTTACACGGGATTTTTGATAATGGTCCCTGGCGGCGATCCTGGTTAAATCATCTTCGCCAGCAACGCGGTTTACCATCTTTGCCAACCGGGGTTTCTAATTATCGGGAACAACGAGAAGCGTTATTAGATGCGCTGGCGGATACAGTAGAAACCTATCTGAATATTACGCCTTTATTAACTTTTTAACTCTATCGAGGGTGTTTAAAAATGGGCATTCAAGTACAATTTTTACCAGACGATGTGACAGTGGAAGCAGAACCGGGAGAAGGACTGCTTCAGGTAGCAGAGCGAGCCGGAATCTTTATTCCCACAGGTTGTTTGATGGGTTCCTGTCACGCCTGCGAAGTAGATATTGTGGGGGGAAATACGGTTTGTGCTTGTATTACTGGAATTCCCTCCGGGCGATCGCATTTAACTGTCAATTTGGAAGTCGATCCTTTTTGGTAGAAAAGTATGAGTTAGAACAGATTCCCATTGAATAATTTCTGGTAGGGGCGGGTAACGCCAAGGGCTTCGCTTCGCTAAAACTCAGATCTTTGATACCCACCAACAAATGATCTAAACCCGCCCCATACACCCTCAAATTTACCATTAATTGACTTCATTGATGCCGTCGGGGGCGGGTTTATTCAGGTTATTGGTGAATATTAAAATTCATCCCCAAACCCGCCCCTACATAAATTATGGTCAATCAAAAGGACTTGGTATTGGTTGAAAATCCCGCAACTGACTACCTAGAAACTGCATGAATAAAAAAACCATAAAAACGCACAAAGTCAACAGCCTAGGCTCAAGCCCAACTACAAACTTCCTTCTGAGAAAGTAATATTAACCTTAGAGGGCAGTGCATTGACCCACTAAAACCTGAGTTTCCAAACCTCCCATATTTTCTTATGAAAACTAGACCTTTCAGCATTCTGCTGGCATTCCTAACCACGGCTTTGATCCTGTTTGCTTGCTCTTCTGCAAAAGCTCAAGATATTTGCAACCCAGATCCTGGTTGGACTAACTTTGCTAATCCTCCCCAGGTAAATCAAACTCATATTTTTTGTAGTGAATTTAAGAACAATCAGCCAAAAGGTTTTCATTCCCGACCAAATGGAATCAATCCCTCAACGGTGAAAGCAGTAAAAATTACCCAAAGTCCAAATTCCCAAGGACTTTATGGAATTGAATGGACTTATTCTGGTACAAGTGTTTCCAAATTTTCTACAATGTACCCAGATCGATGCTCCCAATCCCAAGTATTAAATTCTGTGCGTTACGCTGAAGCTAATCGAGTTCAGTGTCCGGCTAGCGCTCCCAATTGGGCTTGGTGCGGCAAAAATCAACCTAATTCTATACCATCAGCCGATAAAAATCTATATTGCCAAAGTAATGATGGCACGCGCTTTACTATTGCTGGTGCTACTCTAAACAATGGAAATATCAACACCGCTTTTCCATTGCGATAATTGCAAGTTTTTGGAAATAATTATCACGCCACAATTTTATCATTATGTCAGAAAAGCTCTTTGATTGGTCTGGTCGGCGCGAAAACGATCCTGCTCATCGCCGAGTTGCTGAATTTCTAGTGATGGACATTCAACATAGTCCGGAATGGGTACAAGAATTAGCCGCAAAAATTGATGCAGTTAAGTCAGGTAAATTATCAACTTGGGAACGGATTGGGAATGCTTTTCGCTTAGAAATATCTCAGGGAAGGGCAACAATTGAAGATTTGGTTGACGACTCTGCCACAACAGAGATTTTATCCTTAGAAGAGTTGCAAGCTGCGGTGTTAGCTTGGCATCAGCAAATTAACTAAGGAAGAAAACCAATATAGTATTGAAACATTGAGTAGGAGCAAAAACTATGACGGTAGCACAATCCCCCCCGGCATTCCGCACTACAACCTTGAAAATTACTTGGGAAAAACTCCCCTATGACTATAAATTAGAAGAGGAACCTGTGGACAATCTTGCTCAACCACTAATTGCTGGAGCTTTACGAGAATCTCTGGAATTGAGCGGTTTTATTCAACCAGAAATGTTAATTGCGACCAATTTTGGCCTTTGCGCCACCGTGGACGAACAATTAATTATTAAAGCTCCCGATTGGGTTTATATTCCGGCTGTACAACCCTTAATAGGTTCAAAAACTCGTCGGAGTTATACCCAAAATTTGGAGGGAGAAGTTCCCCAAATCGTGATGGAATTTCTTTCCGATAATGATGGCGGTGAATATTCCATCAAGCGTAGTTATCCACCGGGAAAATGGTTTTTCTACGAGCAAATTCTCCAAGTGCCAATTTATGCGATTTTTGAACCAGAAGGAGGACTTTTGGAAGTTTATCGCTTAAAAGGGCAGAGATATGAATTGGAATTGCCGAATGAAAATGGTTGGCATTGGTTGCCAGAAATGGGATTATTTTTAGGGACGTGGCAAGGTCAAAAGACAGACAGAACGGGTTATTGGTTGCGCTGGTGGGATGAAGCAGGAAATTTGCTGCCCTGGGCGATAGAAAAAGTTGCACAGGAACACCAACGGGCTGAACAGGAACATCAACGGGCTGAACGTCTAGCAGAGTATTTGCGTTCTCAAGGAATTAATCCGGATCAACTGATTTAATCTTAATCAATATTCCGGTCATTATTTCCTATTCCATCCCTAAGTGCGATCGCGAGCTTCCTTGAGTGCATATACCCGAAACCGTTCTAAATCAGCTTGAATAGTAGATTCCACTATTCGCCCCAGAAAAAGATTGTCCATCAATTTACCCAAAAAGCCGGGAATAGCATAGGCAATTGTCAATTTCACAATACTACTTTGCTTGCGGTCATAAAACCGAATTGCGCCGCGATTGGGCAATCCATCTACTGATTCCCATTGAATAATTTGGGAGGGAACCATTTTTAGGATGCGGGAGAGCCAAGTAAATTCAAAGTTACCAGAAGCGAGTTTCCAGCGGGAAAGTTCGGGATTTTCTTCCAGGATTTTTACTGAGTCAATCCACTTCATCCACCGGGGCATTTGTTCAAGATCTGACCACAAACTCCAAACGAAGGTTACAGGAGCTTCAACTTCAACTTGTACGGTATGTTCTAACCAGTCTGCCATGCTAATAGGGAATAGGGGGAACAGGGAACAGGGAACAGGGAACAGGGAACAGGGAATAGGGAATAGGGAATAGGGAATAAAGGGAATAAAGGGAATAGGCAATTAAACTGGTTCCTAGGCTCTGCCTGGGAACCGATATCGAGAGGCTCTGCCTCGCTTGGTTATCATCCGAGGCAGAGCCTCTGAATGGGCATTCCCAGGCAGAGTCTGGGAACGAGTAAATTGACCATCTACTTAGCAAAAACCCAATCTCGAATTAAGGCATTTACTTGGGAGGGGATTTCATCATGGGGGCAATGTCCGGCGGATAAATAGTGTTCAGTGAGTTGGGGATAATATTGCCGATACTTGATGCCCTGTTCCTTGGCTCTCATCCAAGGGTCGCCTACTCCCCACAACATTAACAGGGGAGAGTGCAATTTGGCTAATAAAATATCGACTTTTTCGCCGGGAGGAGTGGTGAAAACGGAGGCGAATACTTGGGCAGCGCCGCTATCTTCGGAAGGACGATAAATTTCTTCGACTAATTGATCGGTGACGGCACTTTGATCGAGGTAAACTTTTTGTAAGTTCTTGCGAATTATACTCCGTTGGCGGACGTATTGAAATAGTAGGAAGCTTGCCCAAGGTTGCCGGAATAATTGGCGTGCGGCATCACCCAGGAATTTTTGTAAAGGTGGTAATTCCGGTGTGGGTTCAGTGCGAGTAAAGGGACCTGCACTATTGATTAATATTAATCCTTGGACTGATTCCGGGTATTGAGCCGCTGTACATAATGCCGCATAGCCGCCTAAAGAGTTGCCAGCGATGATGACTGGTTTGCCAATTACTTCGGTAATGAAATCGTGCAGTTGTTCCTGCCACAAATCACCGCTATATTCCCAATCAGGTTTAGCAGCCCGACCAAATCCTAGCAGGTCAATCGCCCACACTTCAAAATGATTTTGCAATTCGGCAATATTTTTTCGCCAGTGGTCGGTAGATGCCCCAAAGCCATGCACTAGCAGCAGTGGCGGGCGAGCCGAATGTTTTTCTCCGGCTTGGACATAATAGATGGATTGTCCCCGCCACTGCCAGTAATTGCCGGGGATGGGGGGAGCGATCGCACTCTGAACACTAGCACTAATGGGCATATTTTGTAAAGAAACGTTAACTATCTGATTTTAGCGCTGATTTCGTGCAGTCGGGGAAGCGAGAATTTTCTACTTGTTCCTAGGCTCTGCCTAGGTTGTTGACTTTGTGCCTTTCTTTTTAGGAGTTTTATATTCATGCAGTTTACTCGTTCCCAGGCTCTGCCTGGGAATGCCCATTGAGAGGCTCTGCCTCGAATTCACCAAGCGAGGCAGAGCCTAGGCTGTTGACTTTGCAAGTTTTTGAGCGATTTTATTCATACAATAACTATGTCATCATACTGGGTCTAAATCATTAACCCAAGTCTGTAGTTTGTAGGGGCGGGTAACGCCAAGGGCTTCGCTTCGCTAAAACTCAGATCTTTGATACCCACCAACAAATGATCTAAACCCGCCCCATACACCCTCAAATTTACCATTAATTGACTTCATCGATGCCGTCGGGGGCGGGTTTATTCAGGTTATTGGTGAATATTAAAATTCATCCCCAAACCCGCCCCTACATAAATCATGGTCAATCAAAAGGACTTGGTATTGGTTGAAAATCCCGCAACTGACTACCTAGAAATTGTCTGTAATTAGAAACAATCTTTTCAACCTAGCTGATTTATATGGATTGGCGATCGCACTGAGATTTTTTTTAGTTATGAGCAAGCCATCTATGTTTTTTTACTGAGCGTATTCTACTGAAGAGATTGTTCTGGGGTAGCGATCGCGTGATTACTGCTAGTTGGGCAATATTTGGCGTAAGTATTTACAACTCATGGTAAAATTAGTCCATAGTTATAAATCCCTATAATCAAGTTATTGATTTTTTCATTCCTAATTATCTTTAATTTTGAATTTTGAATTTTGAATTGGAGCGACTTGACTATGAATAAGCATCCGATCAAACTTCTGCTAGTGGAAGATGATAAATTACTGAGTGCCACACTAGCCAAGGTATTAGAGGAAAATCGCTACGAGGTTGCCCCGGCGCTGGATGGACAAGTTGGACTAGACTTGGCAACCGCAATTGAGTACGATCTGATTTTGCTGGATGTGCAGATTCCCAAACTAGATGGAATGAGTCTATGTCGGCAACTGCGATCGCGCGGCTATACCAAACCAATTCTACTCCTCACCGCCCATGATTCTGATGCAGAAGTAATAGCAGGATTTGATGCGGGAGCCGATGATTACATCAGCAAACCCTGTACTCCCGAAGTATTGCTAGCCAGAATCAAAACATTATTGCGTCGCAGCAACGCCCTTAATTCTGGTGGGTTGGGGCAGAAATCATCGGCAATCTTGACTTGGGGAAATCTTTGTTTAGACTTAGATGCGGGTCGAGTTACTTTTGGAAAAAAAGCGATCGCCCTGACCGCCACAGAATATAATCTATTGGGATTATTCCTCCGCAATCCCGATCGGATTTTTAGTCGCAGTACCATTTTAGATCGGCTGTGGGGATTTGATGATGCCCCCACAGATCGGGCAATTAATACTCATATTAAAGATATTCGCAAGAAATTGAAAGCCAGTGGTTTAACCGAAGAAGTCATCGAAACTGTTTATGGCATGGGTTATCGCCTGAAACTTCCCCCAAAATCCATTGCTACTGATGTCAATACTTCAGAAAATCGCTCCAATTCCCAACAGCCATCTCGGATTGCCGACAACTCTACCATTAACAATTTCTGGAATATCTTTAATGAACGAGTTGCCCTATTAGAGCAAGCCAAAAACGCCCTAATGATCGGAAATCTAGCCCCAGAATTACAGCAATCCGCCAAAAGTGCCGCCCATAAATTAGCCGGAACAATGGCATCATTTGGTTATCCCCAAGGCTCGAAACTGGCACGTTCGGCAGAGCATTTGCTAATGGTAGATTGTCCCTGGAAAGCAGAGGAAATAACTCGATTTTCGTCCCTGGTGACAGGATTGCGGCAGGAATTAGCTAAACCACCAATGATATCGACAGCAACACCAGTACCTACTGGTATCAGCTATCGAGTGTTAGTAATTGATGATGATATTCTGTTAACGGAAAGACTAAAAACGGAATCGACAGCGTGGGGATTGCGGATGAAAATTGCCCCTAATTTAGCTGTGGCGCGATCGCTTTTAGCTCTTTCCACTCCTGATGTAGTTTTGCTGGATTTAAGTTTTCCCGAAACTCAGGAAGATGGATTGACATTTTTGCAAGAACTAACCGAGGGATTTTCCGACAGCAAGGCGAAAATACCTGTGATTGTGTTTACGGGCAGAGATAGTTTTAAAGATCGCCTTGCAGTATTGCGGTTAGGGGCAAAACAATTTCTATCGAAACCCGCTACCACCCAGCAAATTTTTGGCGCGATCGCCCGGGTTTTGCCTCAAACTAAATCCTTAGCAGCCAAAGTCTTACTTGTGGACGATGATATCATCATCCTGGAGCAATTATCGGCCTTACTTTCGCCGTGGGGATTAGCCGTAACGACTTTGGCAGAGCCAGAGAAATTTTGGGAAGTTTTGAATCAGACTAAACCCAATTTAGTCATTTTGGATCTAGAGATGCCGATGGCGAACGGTTTAGAATTATGTCAGATGGTGCGCCAAGATGCCCAATGGGAGAATTTACCGATTTTGGTAGTGACAGCCCATACAGATACCGCATCTCTTCGGCAAGCATTTGCCGCTGGAGTTGATGATTTTATCCCTAAACCAGTGCTGGGCGCGGAACTGGTGACGCGGGTAATCAGCCGAATTCAAGGCAAGCACCTGAGTTATGGTTGAAAAGTTTGGGAGATGGGGTGATGGGGTGATGGGGAGTCAAAGTCTATTCCCAATTCCCAATTCCCAATTCCCAATTCCCAATTCCCAATTCCCTGTTCCCAATTCCCAATTCCCTGTTCCCAATTCCCAATTCCCTGTTCCCTGTTCCCTGTTACCTTTAATATGATTAATGATAA
>CAKZHE010000261.1 GCA_936920195.1 uncultured cyanobacterium
AGTTTTTGGGGCAAATTGTTCATGCAATAACTATGTCATCATACTGGGTCTAAATTATTAACCCAGGTCTGTATTTTGTAGGGGCGGGTTAGCTCAGATGTTTGATAACCACCGACAAATGATCTAAACCCGCCCCATACCCCCCAAATTTAGCATTAATTGACTTGCTCGATGGGTGTGCGGGGCGGGTTTATTCAGGTTATTGGTGAATATTAAAATTATTTTCTAAACCCGCCCCTACATAAATCGCGATCAATTAAAAGGACTTGATATTGGTTGATTAATTACCGAGAAACTGCATGAACAGAAAGACCCTAAAAAGGCACAAAGTCAACAGCCTAGACTCTGCCACTATCAGATATGAGGCAGAGTCTCTACATTTTGTTTGTAGATGAAATCAAATGAATCACACTGAATAGAAGTAAAACTCTTATGCAACTTAAGTTTTAGCCAAAAACAAATACCTGCCAAATTGGCAACACACCACTAAATAGGCAAGCTATATTATTAATAACAACCAAACAAGGTTGTTGAAAACAAAAACACAATCCAATGGAGAAAAAACCAATGGTTATCTCAAACCTGAACCACCTAGAAACAGTTTCCGAAACCAAAGAAATCGTCGGTGGATTTAGCTATTTTAGCAAGAACAACAGTGTCTCTCTTACCCAAGCTGCTGTCGCAGTCGCTAGTGGCGGTGGCGGTGGTTATGGGTATGGGTATGGGTATGGTTATCCAACTGGTAATGTCGTGGCGAATGCTCAAAACTCCACCTTCATTGTCCAGCACTAAAACATCAGCATCGACTCATGGTTAAATCTCAACTTCAGAAGTCGAAAATCTGAGCTAAGAAAACTACTGAAAGCTTAATTATTTAATAGCCTTCAGTAGTTTTTCTTTTTCCAGAAGATAAATTTATAGATTAAATTCAATGATTTCCATGAAGAGGACAAATGAATAAATTAGCAGTGGCATCTGATGAAATAATTGCTTTTCTGAAAAAGAATATCCATTTGAAGGAAATCTATCAGGGTGGCTTGCAACAAAAAGTTATCGATCTGGCGGCGCGGGAAAGAGGCATCATCGTCACTCCAGAAGAAATTCAGGCTGAGTGCGATCGCCTGCGACATGAAAAACGTTTGGAAAAAGCTTCAGACACCCTGGCTTGGCTAGCAGATGAAATGATTACTGCCGATGAGTTAGAGGCAGGCATCTGCGATCGCTTGCTTGCCCAAAAATTATCCGAACATCTATTTTCTCAGGAAGTAGAAAAATTTTTTAATCAAAATCGTCTGGATTTTGAACAAGTTTCACTTTATCAAATAATTATTCCTTCTGAGAGAGTTGTTCAAGAACTACTATACCAAATTGAAGAAAAAGAAATCAGTTTTTATGAAGCTGCTCATCTTTACGATCTGGATGAAAGGCGCAGAAATCAATGTGGCTATGAAGGCAAACTCTATCGCTGGAGTTTGAAGCCAGATATAGCCGCAGTTATATTTAGTGCTAAACCATTTGAGATCGTTCCCCCAATTCAAAGCGAACAGGGTTATCATCTTTTTTGGGTGGAAGCCTTTATTCCCGGTGAGCTAACCCCTGAGAGACATCAAGAAATTCTGGATAGGATGTTTAAAGAATGGTTAGCCAACGAGTTAAATTATATGCTTCACAACCAAACTAATTGTGCTGATTCTCGGTAACAAGTTTAGCAACCAGCGCGATCGCCACTATTCTTGAGATAAGGTGGGTTCAGAGCGACTGAGGGCAGAACCAATGACAACACCAAAAATTAGGCAGAATTGGGCAAAACTATTCCCAATAGCCCTCTCACTGGGAGCAATCATTGGGGGAGTTCTCTCCACTGCCACCCTTGCCCAAACCAATCCTGCTCCAGAAAATCCTGCCACTACCGAAAACAATCCAGAGCTAGCAGAAGCCGCCCGCCTGAACCAACAGGCGATTGAGCTTTACAATCAAAGGAAATACACTGAAGCCGAACCTCTCTATCAACGCGCTTTGGAAATTCGGGAAAGAATTTTAGGCACTGTACATCCCGCTGTCGCTACCATTCTCAATAATCTGGGAGCATTGTACCGAGATCAAGGGAAATATGCTCAAGCTGAACCCCTTTTTGAACGCGCTCTGGCAATTCGCGAACAAGTTTTAGGAGCCAAAGATCTCCGTGTGGCTAGCAGCCTCCACAATCTAGCTACATTGTACCGCGATCGCGGGAAATATGCCCAAGCCGAACTGTTCTTTCAACGCGCTCTGGCGATTCGCGAACAAGTTTTAGGAGCCGAACACCCAGACGTAGCCAAGCTCCTCCACAATCTAGCTACATTGTACAGCGATCGCGGGAAATATCCCCAAGCCGAACCGATCTTTCAGCGCGCTCTGGCAATTTATGAAAAAGCCTTTGGCTCCGAACATCCCACTGTGGCTAGCACCCTCAGCAATTTGGCATCGCTGTACCGAGAACAAGGGAAATATTCCCAAGCCAAATTGATGCTGCAACGCGCTCTGGGAATTAAAGAAAAGGCTTTGGGAGCCGGACATCCCGATGTGGCTAGCACCCTCAACAGTCTAGGATTGCTATATCAAGACGAAGGCAATTACACTGAAGCGGAAAGACTATTTAAACGCGCTCTAATGATTAAAGTCTTAGGCGTGCCACATCCTGATGTTGCTACCACTATGAATAATTTGGCTTCCCTGTATCGAGAGCAAGGGAAATATGCCGAAGCCGAATCGATGCTGCAACGCGCTCTAGCAATTAAAGAAAAAGCTTTAGGAGCCGAACATCCCTATGTGGCGAACAACCTCAGCAGTCTAGCATTACTGTACCAAGACCAAGGAAAATATCCCCAAGCTGAATCTTTTTGGCAACGCGCTCGGACAATTTATGAACAAGTCTTAGGAGTCGAACATCCCGCTGTCGCCAACAGCCTCAGCAATTTGGCATCTCTGTCGGAAGCCAAAGGAGAGAGCGAACTGGCGATAGAATTTATGACTAGCAGCCTGAAGATAGAAGAACAAAATCTGGCTATTAACCTAGCTGTTGGTTCTGAAGCAGACCGACGTGCCTATATTGCTACTCTAGCCTCCAGCACCGACCGTGCCATCTCCCTCCACCTGCAAGCAGACCCCCAAAATTCCCAAGCCGCACGCCTAGCCCTAACTACCATTTTACAGCGTAAAGGGCGCGTTCTTGATGCCCTGACCGACAGTTTGCAAACGTTGCGCCGCCATCTTGTGCCAGAAGATCGAAATTTACTGGATGAGTTAGCTAGTACGCGATCGCAACTAGCCGCACTAATTTTCTACAAACCAGAATACCTCTCGGCTCCAGAGTATCAGCAACAAGTTACCAGTCTGAAAGCACAGGCAGAAAAGCAGGAAACGGCACTGGCTAGCCGCAGCGCTCAATTTCGCACTGTAGCCCAACCAGTCAATATTGCCGCAGTCCAACAACTGATTCCAGCTGATGCGGCTTTGGTGGAGTTGGTACTGTACTACCCTTACAATGCTAAGGCAGTTCCCAATGAACGTTGGGGAAATCCCCACTATGCTGCTTATATCTTGCATTCTCAAGGGGAACCCCAATGGCTAGATTTAGGGGAAGCGAACCCTATTGACAAAGCTGTAGCTGAGTTTCGGAATGCTGTAGTGGAAATTAAACAGAAAAGGCGAGGAATAAAAATCGGGCGAGTTTTAGATGCGCTGCTAATGCAGCCTATCCGAGAAAAGCTAGGAAATTCTCGGCACATTTTGCTTTCTCCTGATAGTCAATTAAATTTGATTCCTTTTGCGGCTCTGGTAGATGAAAATAACCAATATCTGGTAGAAAATTACCTGATTACTTATCTGACTACTGGACGGGATTTGCTCCGTTTTGCTAACCATAATTCTAGTCAGCAGCCTCCTGTCATCTTAGCCGATCCTGACTTTGAACAATCTGGTAATTCAGATAGTATCCAAATTGCCTTGCGCGGGGATGGCGAACTTTCCACTGATTTAAATAATGTGCAATTTAGTCGTTTACTAGGAACGGCAGCGGAAGCCCAAGAACTGAAGCCACTTTTACCAACGGCGACAATTTTAACAGGTTTGCAAGCGACAGAAAATGCCCTGAAACAAGTTAATTCTCCCAGTATTTTGCACATTGCTACTCATGGCTTTTTCTTGCAGAATGTGCCGCTAGTGGCTCCACCTAGTCGAGGGGGAATTGAAGTTGTGCCGATTAATCATGCCCCCTCCAAAGGGACAATTGCTAGTCCTGCTAGTTTGGAAAATCCTTTGTTGCGTTCTGGGTTGGTGCTAGCAGGTTTTAATATTCGCCAAAGTGGTCAGGAAGATGGGGTATTAACAGCGTTGGAAGCCGCAGGTTTAAATCTGATTGGGACAAAGTTGCTGGTAATGTCGGCTTGTCAAACTGGTTTAGGAGATGTGGAAAGTGGGGAAGGAGTTTATGGATTGCGGCGAGCTTTTGCGATTGCTGGAGTCGAAAGCCAGATAATGAGTTTATGGTATGTTAGCGATGCTGGCACAAAAGAATTAATGGTAAAATATTATCAAAGATTATTACAAAATGAAGGCCGTTCGGAAGCTTTGCGCCAAACTCAATTAGAGATGCTGCAAAGCGAGAAATATCAACATCCCTATTATTGGGCAGCATTTATTCCTTCTGGAGATTGGACTCCGACGCAATTTTAAGGGCGATCGCATCTGGAGATACTAGCAAATGGCAGCGCTCAAAAACACCAAAAAAACATCAATTATTATCGGAATTGTTGGGTTATTGGGAGCCTTACCCATGAGCGCGATCGCCCAAAATACTACACCTCAACTGACTTTACCACAGTTGTCTGCGGCTCCAGATAATCCAGACTTAGCCGAAGCAGCACGGCTAAATCAACAAGCCGAAAAACTGTACATTCAAGGTCAGTATGCCGCCGCTACACCCCTAGCCCAACGCGCCCTAGCCATTCGCGAACAAGTCCTAGCCAACAACCATCCACTCGTTGCCCAAAGTCTCAACATCCTGGGATTGCTCTATCAAGTCCAAGGGCAATATACCCTCGCCGAACCCCTGTTACAACGCGCTCTCGCTATCCGCGAACAAGTCCTAGGAAGCAACCATCCTGACGTAGCTAGCAGCCTCAACATCCTGGGATTGCTCTATCAAGCCCAAGGGAAATATACCCCCGCCGAACCCCTGTTGCAACGCGCTCTCGCCATCCGAGAACAAGTTCTTGGAAACAAACATCCATTGGTTGCCAAAAGCCTCAACGATCTAGCCTTTTTATACCGAGATCAAGGGAAATACACCCTAGCTGAACCCTTATTCCAACGAGCGATCGCCATCGACGAGCAAGCCTTGGGAGCCAACCATCCCAATGTTGCCACCACTCTCAACAATCTAGCAATTTTATACCAAGACCAGGGGAAATACGCCCTAGCTGAACCTCTTTTTCAACGAGCTTTAACCATCTTTGAACAAGCCTTGGGAGCCAACCATCCCGATGTTGCCGTCAGTCTCACTAATCTGGCAACACTCTACCAAAAACAAGGGAAATACCCCCTAGCGGAACCCCTGTTTCAACGAGCTTTAACTATCTTTGTACAAGCCTTGGGAGCTAACCATCCCCATGTTGCTGCCAACCTCAATGCTTTAGCCATCTTATCTAAATACCAGGGAAAATATGCTCAAGCGGAATCTTTTTACCAACGGGCTTTAGCAATCTTAGAAAAGGTATTGGGAACTAACCATCCCAGTGTCGCTACCAGTCTCAATAATCTGGCAAGCTTATACCGAGAGTACGGGAAATATGCCCAAGCCGAACCACTTTATCAAAGGTCTTTAGCCATTCGCGAACAAGTGTTAGGAGGCGATCATCCCGATGTTGCCACGAGTCTCAACAATCTGGCAACGCTTTACGACAAACAAGGGAAATATGCCCAAGCCGAATCCCTTTTGCAACGGGCTTTAACCATCTTTAAAAAAGCCTTGGGAGCAGATAATTATCTGGTAGGTCTGAGTCTCCACAATCTAGGATTGTTGTATTACGCTCAAGGGAAATATGCCCAAGCCGAACCTCTCTACCAAAAAGCTTTGGCAATCTTTGAGCAAGCCTTGGGAGCAGAACATCCTGATGTGGCGGCTAACCTGAATAATTTAGCAGTTGTTTACCAATCCCAAGGAAATATTCAGCGCACCATTGAAATTTTGACTCGCAGCACTAGCATTGAAGAACAAAACCTAGCTATTAACCTAACTGCGGGTTCCGAAGCTGACAAACTGGCTTACATTTCCACAATTTATAAAACTACTAATCTGGCAGTATCTCTTCATTTGCAACTTGTCCGTAACAACTTAGCCGCAAACCGTTTAGCCTTCACTACCATTTTGCAACGAAAAGGTCGCGTACTTGATGCCTTGGCTGACAGTGGGAATGCACTGCGCCGCCACCTCACGCCAGAAAATCAGGTATTGCTCGACGAACTAGCAGCTAATCGCGCCCAACTATCAGCCCTAATTTTCAACAAACCCCCTCATCTCTCTTCAGAACAATATCGCCAGGAAGTTATTGGATTGAAAATCGCTGGAGAAAAACTGGAAGTTGAACTTTCCCGCCGCAGCATCCAATTTCTTACTACTTCTCAACCTGTGACAATTGCGGCAGTGCAAAAACTAATTCCTGCCGATACTGTCTTAGTAGAATTAGTGCTTTATTATCCTTACAATCCCCAGGCATCTATCAGCCAACCTTGGGGCAAACCTCGCTATGCTGCTTATATTTTGCCCTCTCAAGGCGAACCGGAATCAGTTGATTTAGGGGAAGTTGCCCCAATTAACCAAGCTTGGCAGCAATTTCGCCTCGTCCTCACTGATGTTCAAAAGGGAACAACCACCATCAAGGCTAAAGCTCGCGCCCTTGATGCCTTGTTAATGCAGCCTATTCGTCAAAAGCTAGGTAAAAGTCGCCACATTTTACTTTCTCCGGATAGTCAACTTAATATAATTCCTTTTGGGGCGTTAGTCGATGAAAAAAATCAATATTTAGTAGAAAATTATTTGATTACCTATCTGACTGCTGGACGGGATTTGTTGCGGTTATCTCAGCACTCTCCCAGCCAAGAAAACCCGGTGCTGATAGCAAATCCTGATTTTGATAATTCTGGTAGTTCTAGTGTCAATGCTACTGCTAGTAGCGAACGTTCTAGTGACTTAGCTAAACTCCAATTTGGGGCTTTACCGGGGACAGCAGAAGAGGCAAAAACGATTTCGCCTCTTCTCTCTACAGTCAAGTTGTTAACTGGTTCCCAAGCTACAGAAAATGCTCTCAAGCAAGTTAAATCTCCCCGTATTCTCCACATTGCTACCCACGGCTTTTTTCTCAAAGATCTACCAATGGTGGCATTACCAAATATTAGGGGGGGAATTGCAGTTGAGCCAATTGCTAGTAACACTTTGCCGCCAGGAATTAGTAACCCAGAAAATCCCCTGTTGCGTTCTGGGATTGCTTTAGCTGGTTTCAATCTTCGGCAAAGTGGGAATGAAGATGGAGTATTAACGGCTTTGGAAGCAGCAGGATTGAATCTTTATGGGACAAAATTGGTGGCTTTATCGGCTTGCGAGACGGGTTTAGGAGATGCCACTAACGGTGATGGGGTATATGGTTTGCGCCGCGCTTTTGTCATTGCTGGAGCAGAAAGTCAGTTGATGAGTATGTGGAAAGTTAGCGATTTTGGCACAAAAGAACTAATGCTGCAATATTATCAACGACTGTTAAAGGGAGAAGGGCGCTCGGAAGCTTTGCGCCAAACTCAACTAGAGATGTTGTATGGGGAGAAATATAAACATCCCTATTATTGGGCAGCATTTATTCCTGCTGGGGATTGGACTCCGACGCAATTTTAACAGATTGCAAGCAGGAAGTTCTGCTAAGTTTTCACTCTTGGCGGGTAAAAGCGGGATTTGCCCTGCCTGCAACATTTTCAATGGCGGCGATCGCCGCTTTTGCCCCAGCAATGATATCCTGTTCTTGACCGCCCAGATATAGGCGACCAAAACTGCCCACGGCTTGCACTTCGAGAATATTAATTGCGGCAGCTTTTTCGGCTTCATTGGCGGCTAAGGCAGCGTAGGCAGCGGGTTCAACTTCCAAAATGTAGAGGGTTTGTCCGGCTAGTAACATTTGTCCCCGTCGGGTACGATTAATTAGTTGGGTTTGATGGGGATCGACATTACGGATTATTTGACTTGTCCGAATATACGGTTTTAAACATTCTTTTTCACTTACCCCAATCGTTGCCAGAATCGCTCTGCCAGCGGCGCGGGTTTCTCCTTGTTGACGAGAATGGATTTCTAGCAATCCATACAATCGTTCCACAATTTGCACTCCTGGGCGCACGGAGGCGGATTTGAGCGCTACATCGGTAATCCGGTTAATTTCGATGCCGGGGGAGATTTCTATCCACAGCGACGTATCCCCCGGCAATGGCAAGAACCCCAGTGCGACTGTTCCCATATATGCAGCGTGCTGCGGTTGCAAGCTGTCTAGAAATACATAACTGCGAAGTTCTATCCCCAAGGTTGGATTCTCCTGAAAATTTTGCCTAGATTGGCTTTTCTGACTAATGTTTAAATCCCTGTAGGGGCAATCCCCCCGTGGTTGCCCCGTCTGATTGGGGTAGGCACGGGGGCGCTACCCCTACATCTGAAATTGGGGTAGGCACGGGGGCGCTACCCCTACATCTGAAATCGGGGTAGGCACGGGGGCGCTACCCCTACATCTGAAATCGGGGTAGGCACGGGGGCGCTACCCCTACAAAATCCTGTCTGCCCTTGAAAAGCAGAGGTTTGCGGGGATCTTACTTGCGGTTGAATTTGGTTTGCAAGTCCTTTATTGTAGGCGATCGCGGGGACTGGCGCGACGAATTTTGCGGACGATTTTCACCGTCAGGCGATCGCATGGACAAACTAATCCGTTTTAACTTTTCGTTAACTTCCAAAACTCGTACTTTGACTACTTGTCCTACTTTCACAATTTCCTTGGCATCAGAAACAAAGCGATTGGCTAATTGGGAAATGTGAATTAATCCGTCTTGGTGAACGCCAATATCCACAAAGGCTCCAAAGTTGGCAACGTTGGTAATGATGCCTTCCAATTCCATCCCGATTACTAAGTCTTTAATCTCTTTAATTCCCTCTTTGAAGGTGGCATATTTAAACTCGGCACGGGGATCGCGACCGGGTTTTTCTAATTCACTGATAATATCTCGTAAGGTGGGTTCGCCAACGGTATCAGTAACGTATTTTTTCAAGTTGAGAGAACGGAGTTTTTCGGAAACTTGGGTAATCCCTTCCAGGGGAACGGCTAAATCGCGAGCGATCGCTTCTACTACACTATAACTTTCCGGGTGAACGGCAGTATTATCTAAAGGGTTAGTGCCGCCGCGAATGCGTAAAAATCCCGCAGCTTGTTCAAAGGCTTTTGGTCCCAATTTGGGAACTTTTAAGAGTTCGCGGCGATTCTTGAACGCGCCTTTTTCGTTGCGATAATTGACCACGTTTTTCGCCACAGCCGGAGTCATGCCAGAAACGAAGGTGAGCAGTTCTTTGGATGCCGTATTTAGATCCACTCCCACATAGTTCACGCAACTTTCTACGGTTTCGTCCAACTTCTTTTTCAGTAACTTTTGATCCACATCATGTTGGTATTGTCCCACCCCAATTGATTTGGGGTCAATTTTGACTAATTCGGCTAAAGGATCTTGCAGACGACGACCAATACTGATCGCTCCTCGAACTGTGATATCCTGGTCGGGAAATTCGGCGATCGCTACTTCACTAGCGGAATAAATCGAGGCTCCCGATTCATTCACCATCACCTTGATTGGTGGACGTTCTAAGGTTTTTAAAACTTCTGCTACAAATTCATCAGTTTCGCGAGAAGCTGTGCCGTTACCAATGGCAATTAATTGAATTTGGTACTTCTCAATTAGTTTTTTAACGGTTTTACCCGCTTGTTCTCGTTGGGCAGCAGCTTGATGGGGGAAAATTGTTTGATATTCCAGAAATTTGCCCGTTTCATCCAAAACTGCGACTTTACAACCAGTCCGAAATCCCGGATCTATAGCTAAAGTAGGCTTCATTCCGGCGGGAGCCGATAGCAGCAATTCTCGCAAATTGCTTTCAAAGGTTTTGATTGATTCTAAGTCGGCATAGGCTTTGCGATCGCCCCGCACTTCGGTAATTAAAGATACTTTCATTAAACGGTTAAAAGTATCTTTCAACATAGCTCGATAAAAGTCGCGAATTACGGGATTTTTGGTTTTGATTTCTGCTGACTCTAAGTAGGAACTAACTACATCTTCATCAAAGTCTAAATTCACATCTAGAATTTTTTCCTCTTCCCCCCGAAATAAGGCTAAAATATTATGAGAAGCAATTTCTTTGACTTTCGCCCGGAAATTGCGATACATTTCATATTTGGTACTGCCTTCGGGATGCTCCTCTTTAATTCGGGAAGTAAAGGAACCTTGTTGCATCAAATATTCTCGCAGGTAAGCCCGTAATTCGGCCTTTTCGGAAACGCCCTCAGCCAAAATGTCAGAGGCACCTTTCAAGGCTTCTTCTACCGTTTTCACGCCCTTTTCTTCCGCCAGATACTTTGCCGCTTCCTCCGTTAAAGATGTAACTTGAGTTCCCGGTTGATTGAGGGATTGAATCCATGCCGCCAGAGGTTCCAAACCCTTTTCCCTGGCGATGGTGGCGCGAGTTCGCCGCTTAGTTTTATAGGGCAAATAAAGGTCTTCTAATTCCGTTTTTTGCCAACAATTGAGGATTTTGGCTTGCAGTTCCTCCGTCAGCTTGCCTTGGGACGCGATCGCCTCTAAAATAGTCTTCTTCCGTTCTTCTAATTCAGTTAAATAGGCATATCTTTCTGCCAAATCCCGCAATTGAATCTCATCCAAGCCTTCCGTGCGTTCCTTACGATACCGAGCAATAAAGGGAATTGTTGCCCCTTCCGCCAGCAATTCCAAGGCGCTATGAGCTTGGGAAAGCTTGATATTTAGTTCCGTAGCGACTAATTGAGGGATATTGAGCATAATACCAGGAGTTTCCAAGGAGGCAAACAGATGAAAAAAGTGTTGGTGACAGGGGTAACGGGAAGAACTGGGGCAATTGCTTGGCAAAAACTCTGCCAGCGTACTGATGAGTTTATCCCCTCCGGTTTTGCCCGTTCTGAAGCTAAAGTTAAGCAGCTTTTTGGCTCTACTGAAGGCTACTTTTTCGGTGATGTGCGGGATAAAGCTAGTTTGGAGGGCGCGATCGCCAATTGTCAAGCCTTAATCATTTTAAGCAGTGCGATCGCCAAAATGAAAGTCCCGCCGTCCCCTGGACAAAGGCCAATTTTTGAATATGAACCGGGGGGAATGCCCGAAGAAGTTGACTATCTTGGACAAAAACATCAAATTGATCTTGCCAAAGCTGCTGGAGTGGAGCAAATTGTCTTAGTTGGTTCGATGGGTGGAACTAATGAAAATCATCCTTTAAATAGTATGGCCAATGGAAAGGTTTTAATTTGGAAGCGGCGAACGGAACAATATTTAATTGATTCTGGGATTAATTATACCATTATTCGAGCCGGGAACCTAATAGATGAACCGGGAGGGATGAGGGAATTGCTCGTTGGTAAAGATGATAGTCTATTAAATGCACCTAATGGGATTCCGGCGGTAATTCCCCGTGCCGATGTTGCCGAGGTAGTGGTGCAAGCTTTGCGGGAACCAAAAGCAATTAATAAGGCTTTTGATATTATTGCTCAACCTCCCCATGAATCTTCTACTCCAGTTAAAGTTGATTTTGACGCTTTGTTTGCTCAGACAACTCCTGGACTTTAAGAGGATAGGGAACAGGGGGGGGAGAGGGAACAGGGAACAGGGAACAGGGGGGGGGGGGGAGGGGGGTGGGGGGGGGGGGGAGGGGAGCGGGGGCCGGGAGAATAGTTGTTATGGGTCACAGGGAACAGGGAACAGGGAACAGGGAACAGGGACCAGGTGGGAGAGGGAATAGGGAACAGGGAACAGGTGGGAGAGGGAATAGTACGTGGGGGGCGGGTTTATTTAGGTGATTGGTGAATATTAAAATTCATTCCTAAACCCGCCCCTACATAAATTATGTTTAATTACATAGAAGCCTGGTTTATTTAGCTACTTGGGTAGGTAAAGTCACTGTAAATATACTGCCTTCATCTAATTTAGATCCTACGGCGACGCTGCCACCCATACCTTCAACCAGGGTTTTGACAATTGATAATCCTAAACCTGCGCCGCCTGTGGAACGCGATCGCGCTTCATCAACTCGATAAAAACGTTCAAAAATCCGAGTTTGATGTTGTAGGGCAATGCCACAACCGCGATCGCATACTTGTAGAATAGCTTGTTCGCTATCATCTTGCAACTTTAAGGTAATAGCTTGTTCTGGTTCCGAATATTTTACCGCATTATCAATTAAGTTTAGCAAAACTTGTTTTAAACGGTTGCGATCGGCTTTCACTTCCACTTTGCCAGATCGATCTTCTACCACAATTTCCCGATTGGTAAATTGTTCTGCCATGCTGCCAATTTCTGAAACTAAATCATTTAAGATAATTTGCTCCCAATGAAAGTGCAAATTCCCATTATCTGCCCTAGCTAAATCCAATAAATCTTGTAACATCCGAATGGTACGATCGGCTTCGGAGGAGGCAATTGTTAAGGCTTCCTGTTGTGGTTCAGTTAAGTTAGTGCCGCGCCGCAAGGTACTTTGTAAATAGCCCCGAACAATGGTTAAAGGAGTTCGTAATTCGTGGGAAACATTACTGACAAATTGCCGTTCTTGTTCCCAAGCTTGGGAAAGGCGCGATAGCATTAAACTCCAGGTTTGAGTTAATTCCTTAACTTCCGTGGGAGCATTCCATAATTGTAATTGAGCTTTGCCCAAACGATCGGGGGAAATGGTGCCAGCGAGTTGACTTAATTCCCGTAAAGGACGAAGCGATCGCTGAATATAGATGGCGATCGCTAGTAAGATGGTTAAAATTGACAACAGGCTCACAATGGCTAAATTGTTCACCATAGTCAAAAAAACATTTTGATCTTCCGTAATATCCTTAGCAATATATAAACGACCGAGGGTTTTGCGTTTGACTTTCAACTCCCCCCCATACAATACCCAATAGCGTTTTTCTACATCATAAACTTGCGGTTGTAGGGGCATTCTCGACAGAGATAGCAAGACGGCATCGGGACTTTCAGAATCATCTTGCAAACCTTCCGATTGGGCTAAAATAATTCCATCTGGTCGTCGTACCCAGAGTAAAGTATTCCCAGTAGACAAGTTATCAATCGCCTTTTGCAAGCCTTTTTCCACAGGCAGCAATTGACTATAAATTTCCACATCGCGGGGAAAGCGATCGGCAATATATTTGATATTCTGTTTGTGAGTAGAAATCAAGATTTGCTGCATTTGCCAGCTAATCCAAATCGCCACGCTACTCAATCCCACTGCCGACAAAAAGGCAATTCCGATGGTGAGTCGGACTTGTAATGAAAAGGGGTCAATTTGTTGCCAAAATTGATTAGCGGCTTTTTTTAGGCGATTGACTAATTTCATTTGATCTCAAAATCAACTTGTGCGTAAATCTCCCTCAAGGGAATTTGTATAGCGGTTCTCAATTTCTTTCTCGCCTTTTAGGAAAGGGAGCAAGGGGGAGAGATTCTTAAGTCGCGCAGCATTTTACTCGTGCCTTCATTAATCGCTTTTTGCACCAGTTGGGGAATAAGTTCAATGATGGGTAAGTTGGGAAAAGTGGGACTGATGGATGTTTCTGTGTAGCCTGTTGAACCAAGTAAGTAAATTTTTAGTTGCTGATTGCGGTAAATCCAAACTTCCGGAACTCCCATCGCTTCGTAAGCATCCAAGGTAGTTCTAGAAGTAACATCCGCCTCGATTGCTAAATCTGGGGGTGGATACTGTTTCAAATCCAAGTTGGTACAGCCTTGCATTAAGTCGGCATTTTGGATATAGAAACAGGTATCGGGTTCAATTCCAGCAATTTCTGGACGTTTAAGAGTAGTTGAGCCAAAGTCTTCCCAATTGCGCCCTTGGATATCCAGAATTGTTTTTAAAATGTCAGCAATAATGCGATGCGGACGTTCATGCAAAGCTAGCGGGGACATAATTTCTAGGGTTCCTCGATAGTAGGTAATGCGGCTATTACGTTTTTCTCCTAAGTCAATCAGAATTTGCTCGAAGTCTTGCCAGGAAAGGTTAGAGATAGTTATCTGACTGCCTGGGGTGAGTTTAATCGTTTGCACGGGAACGGTTACGCTCATGGAAGTACCTCCGTTTTTACTTGGATATTTTACTTATTAATTGTCACTGTTTATTGCCTGTGCGAGAGACCCAATTTTATCCTCACCAATAACCTGAATAAACCCGTCCCGATCATCCCTCACTACTGGAGGGGATGGAAGAGAGAACAGACAACAGATAATAATGGAATTGACCAGTAAAATACAGAGCTAGTAGGTTTTTGATTCCCTGTTCCCTGTTCCCTATTCCCCACCTAAATGCGGCAAGGGGACTCCCGTTATACCCGATAGGGTTAGCGTCCGGGGAATTGCCGCCAACAGAGAAATTGAGCGATAGCGAATCCTTATTTTGAGAGCGCATAGTCATAACCGTCAGCATTTTGAATTGTTTTCAAATACTTGGGATGAACATCAAATTTTAAGGATGGTAATTGCAAGACGAAGCTTGGACGATGCCTAATCGCAATTCGCCCCGCATAGTTCCCGGCAAATTTTCCAGAAGGGATATTCGCTTTCACGATATCGCCAGTCTGAAACCCCTGGAAAGACTTAGCTGATGGGGCATGAGCTTTAGGAAATCCGTACTTGTCTGGACGACAACGCTGGCGAATTCCATGACCTTTAGCGATAATCAAAAGGGGCTTTATTCCTCTGATTAGTAATCGCTCAGGAGTTGATTTACCAACATTCGCCGCATCAGCCCAGTGGGATTTTTCAATTCCCCCGGTTTGACGGTTAAACTTAGTCAATCCTCCACTTCCTACCTCTACGGGTAATCCAGTGGCTTGGAATCGTCTAAACAATTCCCATCGGGTTGCGTTGACAGCGGCGGCATCTTTCAACGGGCGTTTGGCTTGCGCTAGAATTCTTTTCAAAACATCCGGCTTTTTAGCTAAAAACTCTTTAATGTCTTGAGTGCCTTTCTTGAGATTGCAAGGTTCGCAGGCTAGACAAAGATTAGAAATTCGGTTAGTTCCACCTTTGGATTTGGGGTGAATATGCTCAACTTGTAGCGGCACGTTTCCAATGCCGCAATAAGCACATTTCCTTTCCCACTTCTGGAGTAGATATTCCCGAACTTCGTACCCGTGCAGTTCCCCTTGTTGGTACTCAATCCCGGAAATTTCCGGGTTTTCTATTTGCTGTAAATCAAACCGTACCAACTCTTGAGAAATTGCCGTAACTGGACACAACTTTCTAATCCGTCTAACCCAAGTTTCAATGTTGGCGATTCGACTCTCTAGACTTGGTGGTAGCCATCCAGTTTTGCGGGTTCGGTTCAGAAATCGAGGCTGGCGGTAGCGGGTTTTGCGGTTACGTCTACCCCGTCTCAATGCTCTGCGAGAATCAAGAGCATTTTTGATTTGTTGTCCTCGGTGAGAAACTTCTAAAGCAGTTGTCACCCGTCCGGTTTCCTCTTGAACTACTGCGATTCCAGTTGTTTTGCTGCCCGGATCAATTTTGATTCGATGGGAATGAGCTACAGATTCTTCAAGCGTTCTATTCTGCAAAACAATGGTAAATGGATAACGCTTAAATACCTTAGCCCTCCCTTTGGCAAGTAGTTCTCTCGCTCTTGCCGGATGACAAGGGTCAAGAGGTTGCAAGTTTTTATCTAGGACGAAAACACGCATTACTGCATCTCTCAATATGGTAAAGTTTGCCTCGACAATGTTATTCAGTCTTGTTAGGTACAACTCACTGGCTTAACTCATTAGACCTGTTTAAAGCTGTACGAAAGAGCGACAAACTGGCATCGTATTTGTAGGTTTCGTGAACTGAATAACGTAGTTCTCAAAGAACTTAGTCTGGTCAAG
>CAKZHE010000262.1 GCA_936920195.1 uncultured cyanobacterium
ATGAGGGAATGAGGGAATGAGGGAATGAGGGAATAGAGGAATGAGGGAATGAGGGAATGAGGGAATGAGGGAATGAGGGAATAGAGGAATGAGGGAACAGGGAATTGGGAACAGAGGGAATTGGGAATTAAACTGGTTCCTAGGCTCTGCCTCGCGTAGCGATCATCCGAGGCAGAGCCTCAATTGGCATTCCCAGACAGAGCCTGGGAACGAGTAAACGGATCAGAAACTGTATGAACAGACAACTCCTAAAAAGGCACAAAGTCAATAGCCTAAGCTCTGCCTTGATGAAAATCAAATAGAGTTAATCTGCAATTTGAACTATGATTGCGCTCCACCATTGCTGCCATTGTGAAGCTGATTAGAGAGATATTGCCAGATATCGCGAATTTCAGTTCTTACCTGTTGCATACTTTCTTGATATTCATCATGTCGTTGTTGCGATAGTCTGAGTGCTTGTTGATGAAGTCTGGCAATGTCTGCGAGTTCGCCAGTTAGTCGCTCCAAACGTTCGATCGATGTTGAACTAGCTGTCATAGAGCCGCGATATTCAGCAAACTCAGATTCTAGCCGATCTAGCCGCTGGTCTATTTCATTAAACTTATCTGCTGTCATATCCTCAATCCAAAGCACCATTAACTTGATTATTGAAACCGTAAACTTGACGACTGCCAGCAAATGCCACTAATTCTACTTCCCTTTCATCCCCCGGTTCAAAACGGACGGCTGTACCTGCGGGAATATTTAACCGTTTGCCCCAAGCTAATTGGCGATCGCAGACTAAGGCTGGATTGACTTCATAGAAATGATAGTGGGAACCAACTTGAATTGGGCGATCGCCTGTATTCGCAACTTGCATTCTGAATGTGTCGCGTCCAGCATTCAGTTCAATTTCCCCTGATTGTGGCTGAATTTCTCCCGGAATCATTCGTTTAAATCTATATAATATGAATTTCTGAATTCTACCCCAAAAAAGCCTCCCTAAAAATTGAAAAACCCACTTTCAACTAAGAAAGGGGGTTTGCCAGAAGAAGTAGATAGACATAAAGCCAAGGAGATTCCCTAGATCAAAAATGCTAGCTAGTTTTCACAGATAGAGCTACAGAGTGTTTATACCTAAGTAGCATTCACCGTACCGAGTGAAAACAGCAACTGCACTTTTAACCTGTGCTTACCTCTACTCTACCCAAAATTTACAGAAAGCGATCGCCTTTTGCAAAGATTTTTTGAAATATTTTTATTTTTTCGGTAGAAATATCCGCATATACCGCTAGTGGCGGTCATTTTCCCCCTCAGTACGCCTCTGTAGCCAATTATAAAAAAAAGATAAAGAAATTGCAAAGACATTCCCATCGTAGAGACATTCAACCCTATATGTTAAAAAATTTGGCAGGTGGGAAGATGGGGAGGTGGGGAGGTGGGGCGATGCGAGACTGTCAGAACTTACGCAACCCCCCTCCTACTGGACAAAACCGGAGTTTTTAATAATTTCTCCCATATTGGGTTGAAATTAATTCCCGACTTTCGTGCGATCGCGCATAATCCACCACTCCCATTTTCAGGTAATGGATATCAGGATTGAGGGCATAGCCATAAATTAACAATTGAATGGTGGGCGGAAAAGTCAGCAAAACAATTAACTGTTTGTTGCGCGAGATTTGATTAATTTCTTTTCGGACTAATGCCCAGAACCGACTGGCGAAAAAAACAACTAAATATGGTACAATATAAAGTGATTCCTGTCTGCCAGGATTAAACCACAGGCGAGAGCAAGTAGTAATACTATTAGTATCAGGAATTAAGCCTTCCGCCAGCAGAAAATCATTAGTTGTGGCTTTGATACTATATTGAGAAAGAATTCTTTTCATGCACTTACCAAATGTATCAATCTCTCTGGTCAACTCTTCAGTAATTGAATCCGTCTTGGCGGATTTAAATAAAAAAATGGCTAAAATCTGCTAAATTAGTAAAGTTCATCGGCAATGCCACTATCTTGAACCGGACTTATTAGAAAAACTGATGCTCTCTCCCAATTATAGTGGAATAGACCGACTATAAATATTCTAGGAGAGAAAAAAGTTTTTTCACAGCATTATTCGCGCTAGCCAGATTTTTCTAACTTGGATGCAGTATCACCAACAGCAACAAACCCTAATTCAAAAAATAATTGACCGCATCCGTAACTCCTTGGAGTTAAAAGTGGTCTTACAAACGGCAGTAGATGAAATTGCTACTTTGCTGCATTTAGACCGCTGTTGTTTTCTGTGGTATTTTGAAGATACTCAGCGAGTGCAAGTAGTTTGCGAATACTTACAAAATCCTCAGCAACCCTCACAATTAGGGTATTTGCCCTTAGAAAACTTTGGCGAAGTTGCCCCCGCGATCGCGGCTGGCGAGTTAATTATTAATAGTAGCGCCGTGAGATCAATCGGACTGATCGCCAGATTATTTTCTCGATTGCAATGGCAAAAAAGTCGTTCCATCTCCCTATTAGGAGCGCGGAATAATTTACTGATTCCCATTAAGCATCAAGAAGAATGGACTGGTTTTATCGCTTGTATTTCCGAACATCCGCGTCCTTGGAAGACTGGAGAAATTGAATTTTTGCAAGCGATCGCCCAACAGCTAGAAATTGCCATCAGTCAAGCCAGATTATACGAACAAATTCAAAAACAAGCCCAACGAGAGCGATTAGTTAATCAAATCACCAATCAAACTCGGCAAAGTTTTGATATTGAAAGTATTTTAACTGAAGCGATTAATCAGTTGATGGAAGCCTTGGAAGCAGACAGATGTTTAGTGCATTTAGTAGAATCGGCGAACGATGTGGCAGAAACCTCTCCAGAAAATACCACCCATTTGATTCATCAATCTGCGACAACGACTACTTTTCGTGGTCATCATTTATATGAAGTTTGCCGCCAGCCTTTTTTACCTTCTTTAGATAATTTTGACTCCCAAGGTCCAATTACTCAATGGGTAATTCAGCACCGCCAGCGGGTAGTCATTTCTGATATTACCTGCGATCGAAGGATTGGCGATCGCAACCAAGAATATTTAGCCGCTGAAATTAAATCTTCTTTAGTTGTACCAGTGCAAGCGAACAATCGGTTGCACGCTATTCTTTATTTAAATCAATGCTCTCAGATTCGCTATTGGTCAAAAAACGACCAGAAATTAACCCAAGCAGTTGCCGATCAGTTGGCAATTTCTTTACAACAAGCAAAATTATATGCCCAGACTCAATTAGCGGCAACGCAAAGTGCGGCTCAAGCCCAACATCTCGCCGAAACTTTGCAAGAATTACAACTTACCCAGGCACAATTAATTCAAAATGAAAAACTTTCTAGTTTAGGGCGGATGGTGGCTGGAGTTGCCCACGAAATCAATAATCCAGTTAACTTTATTTATGGCAATATTCCCTATATTGAAAGATATACTGAAGATTTAATTCGGTTGGTACAGGGCTATCAAACTTACTATCCCCACACAATTGAACCGCTGCAAGAACTGATGACAGAAGTTGAATTAGATTTTTTGCTCAGAGATTTACCGAAAATTTTGCGCTCGATGAAATCTGGGGCAGAAAGAATACATGAGGTGGTACAGTCTTTGCAGAATTTTTCGCACCTGAATGAAGCACCTTTAAAAACTGTGGATTTGCACGCCGCTTTAGAAAGTACCCTGTTAATTCTGCACAACCATTTTACTGAGGGGATTCAAGTTACCCGAAATTTTGGGGATTTGCCCCCAGTAGAATGCTATCCCCAACAAATTAATCAGGTATTTTTAAGTCTGTTAATGAATGCTATTGAAGCTTTAGTGCGATCGCCTAAACCAGAACCAACGATTAGTTTACAGACGGAGTGGTTGCCCGACGATGCTCAAATTGCTGGGGGATTGGTAAGAGTGGCGATCGCTGATAACGGTTTAGGCATTCCCGTAGAAATTCAACCGCGAATTTTTGACCCCTTTTTTACTACCAAAGATGTGGGACAAGGGAGAGGTTTAGGGTTAAGTCTCAGCTATCAAACCATTGTCAATCAACATCAAGGAAATTTATATTTTCATTCCGAACTGGGGCAAGGAACCGAGTTTATCATCGAAATTCCAGTTAGAATAATTAAAAATTATTAGCTGTCATACTCACTTTTTCTTTTCGCCATTTTTCCGCACTTTTTTTAACAGCTTCTATTTCCTCGAAATCTGCCCGCACCACAGCCGTTTCAAATTCTACGCCCAAAACTGTGCTAACTTCCAGAATTTCTACAAAACTAGCACATTGATAATCTGTGTCCTCATACTGCCTAACTCGCTGTTCATCAATTTCTAGTATCTGAGCTAATTCTTTTTGACTGATTTTGGCTGCTATCCTAGCTTTAATTAAAGTATCGGGTAGTTTATTTATGCTCTCAACTTTAATTTGAATCGGTTGGCTTTTATCCCAATTAATAAGTCTTTCATACTCAGCAATTTCTGCTTGTAAAGCCATCAGGTGAGATTGTTTGACATCGCGGGAAAGTCGCCAGCCATCATGGTCTTTTTTCTTCAGTTCTTCATCTTGCTCTAACGCTTTAATAGAATATTCAAATTTTCGAGCGCATTCTTGACTGTATTCATACTGTTTTTCATTTTTAATCATGGTTTCCACCTCAATCCAAATGATTTAGTAATCTAGAGGCATTTTTTCGGAGATAATCGTAATCCACATCTTCTGGTTCCCAACACGCATCAAAATCGCCAGGTTTTGGTTTACTCGTAACAAAACTACCATCAATATAAATAATTCTACAGCCTGCCGCTTTTAATTGGGTCATAGCCAGTTCCAAACCATCTATCATCAGCCGCCTCACAGAATTCGTACCAAATCTTTCCTTAAACTCGTCCCATTCGCAAAAATGAATCCCTACTGGTAGATTGCCGTTTTCATCAAATTCTGGAATCACTTCCTCACACCCGCGCCTCAAATTGATTTGTCAGCTTTTTAGCGTACCGCAATTATCCTTCAGTATCCTTTAATGCCTCAGTCTGCTCAATGGTTTGAGCTAATTCGTCTAGGGGGTGATTTGCGGTTTCCAGTAATTTATGGTATGCTAGTCTCAGAGCGTTTTTAGCCATCTCGGTAAGATTTTTCGCTCACTTTCTCCCCATAATCCCCCTAAATAGTTTCTGAATTCCCTTTTTTGGGCTTGATGGCTAAAGATATCATCAAATCTTTGACATCATCTATCAAAGCATGGGGGCATCGCGGCTGGTGTGGTCTCTTTTATCGCTAATTCTTCAAGGTTATATCCTTGCTATGCAGTCATTATAACCCATTATGCTTTCTTTTTTTGTTTAAGTCCCGCTACGTAAAATTACTACTGTGCAACCGGATCTTCAGGGATTAGAACTAACCAAAGGTGAAATTAGGCACTTAAGCGCTATTAGCGTTAATGCCATTTTTAACCCACCAACTCTGCAAAAATTTGTCTGGGAAATCATCAAAACTTTTGGAGTGATCGGCTTGCTGGCAATTAGTTCCCTGCTGCTAGGCTATTTTTTCCCCAGAGATCTCCTGCTAATTGTTGCAGTTCACACAACTGCCGCTGGCTGGTTGCTGTTTCAGGATATCAAAAAAATTGTCATCAGCAAAAAAAGTCAGAATTTTATCAAGCTGCTGGATGATGTCAAACAATTTAACTCTGTGATCAAAGCCATTGATATTAACGATCAAATTGAAGCGGCGGGCAATCCGGGGGTGAGAATTCAAGACCGGGAAAAGGTAATTGAAGCTTTGAAACTAACTAGGGAAGACTTGTGCCGCGCTTTAAAAACGGAACGAATTTTGCGAGAAAATGAGCATTTTATTCAAATCAATCCCCAATTATTTGCCAATAATTTAACTGCTTTAACAGCACTTCAGGTCAGTGATTTAGCGAGCGATCGCGGTCGGTTGTTGAACGAAGCTCTGAAAATTGCTGTTGGCGTGCAAGCTGAAATGAGGCAATTACAAGACAAACATTCCAATTCTTAAAAAGTGCTTTGACTTTTATTAAACTGGTTCCTAGGCTCTATTTAGGACTAGATTTTCCAGTATAGGCATTTTTCAAGCGATCGCCCCAAAGTGCCAAATCACCCCAACCGATTTTCTGGATAAGCTTTAAGATAGATGAGTAATATCGCGCAGTCCCCAGAGACTGAAGTTTCGCCCCGCATGACTTCTGATTCTGCTCTCCCTTCACCAGTACCAGTTATCCCGCCACCGCCAGACGAAGAGATGGCTCTGCCGCAAGTTCTGTTCAAAGCGGAGGACGGCAGGTTGCTGCTATTTTTACCCCCAGAGCCAGAGAATAGTAATAGCGCCCATTGGTCAGATAATTGGGAACAACTCAAGCATCTCCTGAATGGGGGCGATCGCTTTTGGCAACCGCAGACAGAAGTGCATCTGATGGCGCAAGATAGACTATTGGACAGTCGTCAACTGCAAGCGATCGCCGATGCCCTACTAGAATTTCAACTCCAACTCAAACGAGTTTACACCAACCGCCGTCAAACCGCCGTCGCTGCTGCCACCGCTGGCTACTCCGTCGAACAGATTGCTCCTGCCGCCACCCTCAATCAATCAATTCAACCAGTCTCACCCCTTGCCAACCCCTTATATCTCCAAAGTACCCTCCGCTCCGGCATGGAAATTCGTCATTCTGGCACAGTCGTGCTTTTGGGAGATATCAACCCCGGCGGTTGCATCGTCGCCGCCGGAGATATTCTAGTTTGGGGTCGTTTGCGGGGAGTTGCCCATGCAGGTTGCCAAGGCAATGCTCAAGCCCTAATTATGGCCTTGCAGATGGAACCCACCCAACTGCGAATTGCCGATTATGTCGCCAGAGCGCCAGAACCCCCCATTCAGTTCTATCCTGAAATCGCCTATGTGACGACTGAGGGAATTAGGCTCGCCAAAGCCGCAGATTTTCCCAAAGCCAATTTTGGAAAAAGTTTTGAATCGTGAATTTTGACATACTCCCCAACCTAAAAGCGCGGGGATTCTAAGCTCGCACAGCAATTGCGGGCATCATCCCGTCTGACATAGTTAGCGGCACTAGCCTCTTACTCCTTGGCTCCCGTAAGTTTAGTATATTCACTGAAGTTTTGTATAGTTTACATACAATATGCTATATGCTATGTAATAAAACTCAAGGCTGGAAATACATATGGCAAGAGGTAATCATATTTACGTTCAATTCACTAAGTTTGTGCATCACGGAATTGATTGTGGAGATGGAACAGTTATTCACTACGATGGTGAAAAGATCGTCCAGACCTCTATAACTACTTTCGGCGGTGGAAATCAATGTTTTGTGAAACGCTATGGTCAGTGTGATGCAGATAATGTAGTCATTCAACGAGCGAAAAGTCGTTTAGGAGAAAGCAAATACAGCCTTTTGTTCAATAACTGTGAACACTTTGCAACATGGTGTAAAACAGGGTTACAAGATAGCGAACAAGTCAGGAATGCTGGTGCAGCAGCAGGTGGTGCTTCTGGTAGCGGCGCAGCAGTGGCAGCAGGTCTTGGGGTTGTTAGTGCCACTGGCGCAGCAGCAGGCTTGAGTGGTGCTGGTATCATGTCTGGTCTTGCCACAGTAGGTGGAGTCCTTGGAGGTGGTGCTGTTGCTGGAGTTGGCGTATTAGGGGCTGCACCAATACTTGTTACAAAAGTAGCTATGGGTCAGGTACTGAAAGACGATGATAGTCTACCGAGTGATGAACGAGAGGCTCGTGAAGTTGGCAGAAAAATGACAACTGTTGGGGCAGTTGCTGGAACTGCTGGGGCAGTTGGTGCAATCGCAGCTAGTGGAAGTGTTGCTGGATTAAGTGCTGCTGGAATTACTTCTGGATTAGCCGCAGTAGGTGGAGTTGTTGGAGGCGGTATGGCTGCGGGAGTTGCTATTACAGCAGCGGCACCCGCAGTGGCTGCAGCAGCAGTTGGGTTTGGTGCTTACAAAGTTTGGAAGTGGCTTTCTAAATAGATGTTCCGGGTTTGGTTTATGAAAGTAGTGGCGTGGCAAGCTGACGACGAGCGAGCCTTGCCGTTAGACCTACCCAAATTCAATCATTTAGCACAAAACTCGTTCTTGTGCATATAATATATGTATGGAAGTTGAATGGGATCCGAACAAGGCGGCTATTAATCTGCAAAAGCATGGTGTGCGCTTTTCTGATGCTGAGGCAGTTTTGTTTGATCCGAATGCGCTTTCTTTTGAAGACACAACGGCTCAAGGAGAACAACGATTTATTACGATTGGGATGGATCATCTCTGGCGCTTGCTAGTTGTGGTCTATACGGATCGAGGAAATCGTGTTCGTTTAATTTCAGCCCGTTCTGCAACCCGTTCTGAGAGACAGCAATATGAAAGTGGAATATGATTTTAGTGAAGCCAAGCGGGGTGCTGCCATTCCCCAAACAGGTAAAACTCGCATCACAATTTATATTGATGACGATGTGTTAGAAACCTTCCGAGAACGGAGTGATTCTGCTGGCAAAGGCTATCAAACTATGATGAATGAGGCTTTGCGACAGTATCTAGAAAAAGTAAAGCAGCCCCTAGATGAAGAAACACTACGCCGAGTTATTCAAGAGGAACTTCGCGCAGTGAGATAATTAAGCGTTCGTTGAGCAGTTCGGGTTAAATCTACTTGAGCCTTCAGAGTTTTTACGCTTGGTAGGAAAGTTAACATGAGTATCGTTCAAATTCAAATTCCTGACTCATTACAGAAAAGCTTGTATGACCTTGCAAGTCGTGATGGAATTTCTATTGATCAATTTATATCTACTGCGATCGCAGAAAAGCTCTCAGTTTTGATGACAGAAAACTATCTCAAAGAAAGAGCAAAAAGAGGCAGTCGGGCAAAGTATGAAACCATTTTGGCAAAAGTTCCCGATGTAGAGTCAGAACCACATGACAGGATACCGACTGTCTAAAGGCAATCCAGAATTTGCCACAGTTCTCAAAGTTCTACACGCACTTGGATTACGCCTCCAGGTTGTACCCATTGCCTAACAATGCGTGGGTGCGGACGGACATGATTTTAGTCAAGCCAAGCGCGGTGCTGTCAATCCCGAAAGAGGTAAAACTCGCATCACAATTTATTTAGGTAGGATTGCGATCGCCTTCAGCAAACTCTTTAGAAAATATAGCAAACTTCCGTATTCTTTCTACTACTGATATGATCTGCATTAAATTATGATTACAATAGGAATTGCTTGCAATCCCTCACTCTCCTGGAGAAATGAAAAATGTCTAATGATGACTTTAAAGACAAAGCAGAGGCTGCTGCGTATGTGGCTGGCGGTGCTGCCGCTGGAGCAGGCGTAGCTGCCTCAGTAGGTGGAATGGGTTTAGCAATTGGTGGAACAGCTATTGCCATCACAGCAACACCAGTTGTTGCTGCTGGTGCTGTTGTCGGTTTAGCAGCATACGGATTGAAGAAGGCGTTCTTCAAATAAGCCAAATCTTATTTTTCAATTTCCTGGGGTGAGCTATGTTACTTGCCCCATTTTAATGAGATGCTATCTATGGACAGCAAAATAGCGAAAGCTCTTCACTGACGTTTTAGGTAGGATTGCGATCGCCTTCAGCAAACTCTTTAGAAAATATAGCAAATTTCCGTATTCTTTCTACTGCTGGTATGATCTGCATTAAATTACGATTACAATAGAAATTACTTGCAATTCCTCACTCTCCTGGAGAAATGATAAATGTCTAATGATGACTTGAAAGACAAAGCAGAGGCTGCTGCGTATGTGGCTGGCGGTGCTGCCGCTGGAGCGGGCGTAGCTGCCACAGTAGGTGGAATGGGTTTAGCAATTGGCGGAACAGCTGTAGTAAGCAATCCTGTAGAAAACACACCGTTTTGGAAGAAAATACTCTCCCGGATATGGCAAGTGATTTCTTTTCTACTGTGGGTAATTTTAATTCTTGTAATTCTCTCTTCTATCGGTAGGCATCTGGCTTTTGGGGAGACTTCTGCTTCAGTTGCCACATCCAAAACTAATATTGGGATTGAAATTAGCAAGTCTCTTCGTCAAGTACAAAAAAACGATATAAAAGCTGATCTTGATACTGCTCTCGATACTGCTCTTGTAGAATCTCGCAAGACAGCATTGAGATTTGCATCTAATGAGCTAGATACATGGATCGCCGATTTAATGAAACGAGTTGACGACCCTGGAAGTGATAGTGATTTTCTGGATTGGTATTTTGGCTATTGGACTCAGCAAAAGTTTGGCTTAGATAAGGATATTACGTCGGTAATCCATATATTTAATAAAAATTCACCAACTGCAAAAGAGCGGATTCAAGAAATGGTGCGTCAGGAATTCACTAATAAAGTTTTTAGACCGGAAATTGCAAAGCTAGAATTAAAGACGATTTCTAGAAACATGGCACAGGTCTATACTAATGAGTTGTGGAACAATCTTGAGAATGTTCATATTCGCTACAACATTCCAACCGCAGACTGGAACTCATATCTTCAAGGTTTGACAGTATCTGTTACTGATTTTGATGGGCAGCAAGTTCCTCTAACTCTAAAGGCTGTTGCAGTCGGGAGTATAGGCAGTAGTGTGGTATTATCTAAAGGTGCATTGCTAGCTATTGAGAAGATGACGGCGAACATTGGAGTCAATGTAGTTGCTAAGGCAGCAGCCAGTTTTTCAGCTAAGTTAGGAGCCTTTGCCGCAGGTGAATTTCTTGGGCCTGCTGTAGTGGTGGCAATAACAGCTTGGGATGCTATAGACATCCATAACACTGAAATTAAAACCCGACGTGAGTTAAGGCAAAACATCGAAGATTACTTCAAGGCTATGAAGAGAGACATTTTGGAAGATGAAGAGAATGGAATTCAAAAATTGATTTCAAATATTGAAACCAGTGTCAGAAAAAGTGTGGCTAATTCGCGTTTTCAATTCCGGCATTTCTAGCGAAAGCTCTTCAATTCAGGATTTTAATGGCGATTGATTGTCACTGCTATCTATAGACGAGTCTTGAAACTGAGTGAATTATAATGCTACAGAGATTCAACAACTATCAGACATATACCTTCGAGCAGGAAACTCTCTTGGCGGGGGCGTTTAGAAAAGTAGATCTCGAAATACGACGTATAAGAGCCACCATACATGAAAAGCAAGGTTTCTGGCTCTTCAAAACCCATGTCTACTCTAAAGAAACACTCTCCAATCAACTACATCACGGAAAGATTCTGAAGATATTAGACAACATTAACGCGCTTGCTATAATGTGGAATAGGCATGGTGTTCTGACTCCTGATACAATAAAATTTTTGAAACTTAAACACGATGAGATCCATAGTCAACTCGAAAAACTTCAGGATGAAATTCAGGGTAGAGATCCTACATGGTGGGAGGAAGTTGGGGGAGTTTTCAAAGCATTTGTAAATTTTATTAGAGAGAACACACCTCAATTTGCTATAGGTTTTCTGATGGAAGTCACTAGGTATTCAGCCCTTCGGCCTTTCATTAGCCTTTTTCTCTTTAATCCTAAACTCTCTTCTGACGAAGTTCAGTTGTTAGAAACAGCGAGGGAGAGCTACATAGATGTTACTGTCAGGTTGACTGATGAAGCAAGTTGTTGTAGCGATCTAACAAGGCGCTAGTTAACTGGTAGGCGGTGCGTTACACTGCCTACTAGATACAGATTTGTGTCATAGTTATACTGTAAACCCTTCGTTCAAAATTATTGCTAATCTAAACTTTAGACATTTAGCACTCATTCAAAACTTTTGGGAATAGGCATATGACGTATAGACTGTTTGAAATTCCAGATGAAAACCGTAGTCATACAGATACTGATGAGACGTTGGAGATAAAAGAATATAATCCTGAAGAAGTGAAAGAAGAATTTGCTAATCTTGCCTCTCAATGGATTCAAGATGTAGAAGGTATGTCATCTACAGTTGAAATGGTTCAACATCCCGCTTATCAAAAAATTGTGAGTATGGGACAAGTTGTAGTTCCTTTTTTATTAGAAGATTTACGCCAAAATCCGATTTACTGGCTGCCTGCCTTACGTCAAATTACCCAACAAAACCCCATAAAGCCTGAACAACGAGGCAAAATCAAGCAAATGGCTGAAGCATGGTTAAATTGGGGAAAACAAAAAGGTTACATCGTCTAATTACTGATGGTAAAAGCAATACATTTAGAGTTACGTTACCCTAACTTAGCACTCACCGAATACACCGTAACTAGTCCAAAGTCTCAAGAATATAATTGCTTTGCTTGGGCAGCAGGGGATCAGGAGCGTTGGTGGCAACCCACCCCAGAAGATGAATTTTACTGGGTTGAAGGTGTACCAATGGAAGAAACTTTGTCAGCCTACATACAGGCTTATCAAACATTAGGCTATGTGATTTGCGATAGTGCAGCATTAGAGGTAGGATATGAAAAAATTGCACTGTATATTGATGATGAGGGTATTCCTGTTCATGCCGCTAAACAGTTATCGACAGGGAAATGGTCAAGTAAGCTTGGCTGGCTAGAAGATATTGAACACGAGCTAGAAGGTTTAACTGGTGAACGATATGGCAATGTTGGACAAATTTTGAGGAGGATCAATCCAGCTAAAGCATAAGCGATCGCGATTTTGACGCAAAAATTCAGGGAGCAATATGGGGACATAAAATGCGAGAAGAACAAAAGCGCAATCCTCCACCCATTTCTGAAAAATTGTATCGACTACGAGCCGAAAGATTACTATCGGGACAATCCTATGTCAATCAAGTATTTGATGGATGAAAATCTCGATGAATGAAAAATCAATAAAATGACCAATTCTAGCACTGGTAATACCCGTAGCTTGGGTTGAAACCATAGGGGCAACCTAACATTTATCAGTGGTTTGTTGGGTTTTGCTGTCGCGCAACCCAACCTACAATATAGTTCAAACTATGGCGATCGCCACCCTGTCCCTATCAGCCTCCTCATGCTATGATTGTACGATCGCATTGTTCTGTATGCCACTCACCGCACAGCAATCAAATAAACAGCCCTCCTAGAAGGACGGGGCATTGAACCCACTAATTTTGGTACATTATGAGTCGGATTATTGTTATTACTTCGGGCAAAGGGGGCGTAGGTAAAACTACAGTTACTGCCAATTTGGGGATGGCGCTGGCGCGGTTGGGCAAGCAAGTCGCCCTAGTGGATGCGGATTTTGGGCTGCGAAATCTGGACTTGCTGCTAGGACTGGAAAATCGGATTGTTTATACGGCAATGGAAGTAATTGCTGGGGAATGTCGTTTAGAACAGGCTTTAGTTAAAGATAAACGCCAACCCGGATTAGTTTTATTGCCAGCCGCTCAAAACCGGGCGAAGGAAGCTGTCACCCCCGAACAGATGAAAGAATTGGTGACAGAATTAGCCAAAACCTATGATTTTGTCTTGGTTGATAGTCCGGCGGGAATTGAATTAGGATTTAAAAATGCGATCGCCGCTGCCCAAGAAGCTCTAATTGTCACCACTCCCGAAATTGCCGCCGTCCGGGATGCTGACCGAGTAGTGGGACTCCTAGAAGCTCACAGCATCAAGCGCACCCACCTAATTGTCAATCGCCTACGGATCTCAATGGTACAAGCTAATGACATGATGTCAGTAGCTGACGTGCAGGAAATTCTCGCTGTACCCTTAATTGGGGTAGTACCCGACGACGAGCGGGTGATTGTTTCCAGCAACCGAGGCGAACCATTAGTTTTAGCTGATACCCCCTCTTTACCCGGTTCAGCTTTTAGTAATATTGCTCGCCGTTTGCAAGGGGAAGAAGTAGAATTTCTGGACTTAGACGCTAGTAATCAGAGTTTCTTTTCCCGAATGCGTAAACTATTATGGACGAAAATTATATAGTTTTGCTACCCCAAGGGAATTTGCGATCGCAATAGCGGCATCCTAGAATTAACGCCCCCTCTTTCCTACTGTTATTCCCCATTCAAAAATCCCAGATGCTCGCCACCCCCTAATCTCCATGCTTAGTGAACTTCTCGAACGATTCTTTCCTTGGACGGCAACCGATAACAGTCGCAGCGCAGTCAAACGCCGCCTGCAATTGGTGATTGCCCATGACCGAGCCGATTTGACTCCCCAAATGATTGAGTCCATGCGGAAAGAAATTTTAGAAGTTGTCTCTCGATATGTGGAAATTGATAGCGAGGGGTTGGAGTTTGCATTGGAAAATAACCAGCGGGTGACAGCCTTGATTGCTAATTTGCCGATTCGACGAGTCAAAACAGAACCTGTAACTGCTCTCAATCCAGAACTACCGGAAGTCAACCAATAGTATTTTCAATCAGTGGCGATCGCTTGCAACCAAGTTACCTCATAACCAGTCAAATAATCTTATCCAGGACAGGCAGCGCCATCCGGAGCGCTTTTCAGGCAACATCTACCCCCAAGGCACAGACTTATGATTAACTTTCTGCGGAAACATCTCTCAGTTGGGGTTCTAGGCGCGATCGCCAGCAGTACCATTTTGGTAGCCCCATCCCAAGCTACCACCCTCAGCGGCTTTTCCACCTACGGTAATATGATGAGTGGAATGCAAATTACCGTCGGTTTCCTAGACGGCTACACCGAAACATCTATTTGGAACACCACCGGATCTCAATCTGGCGGCGCTTTTGGTTCTAGTTGGTCTTTAACCCAAAGCGGCAACACCTTTGGAGATCCTTGGTCATTTAATGCTGGAAGAGGGATTTATTCTCTCTTAATTAATGCCGTTCCCGGCAATACACTCTTTGATAACGTTGATTACGGCGAAGTTACCCCCGGCTCTGCTAATGGGTGGAATTTTCAAGTTGTCTCTGGTGCTGGACCTAGTTCCTACACCTACGGCTCCCCGATTGATATCTCGCGGGGGGATTTATTTGGTTCCCTGTTAATGTCTTGGGGAGGAGGATTTTCTGGCAATATGCAATTTATTGCCGATGCCGATAATGGTACAAGTTACGATCCTGTCCGAGCCGTTACTGCTCCGCCTGCCCTCCCAACGCCCCCCAATAGTCCGCCTAGTTTAACTGGTTTTGACCTCTCAAATTATACCATTTTAGAAAGTCAATCCGTCTGGGCAAGTATATATGCTACCGATCCTAATCCAGATGCCATTAACTTCTTTGTCAATGGTAATTATGTCGGTACAGATGGGAATACATCAGGAACGCGATCGCAACCTGCTTTTATTGGCACTTTTGCAGATAATGGCACTTTTGATTATACCGCCCAAGTTCAAGACAGTCGCGGAGCCATGAGTAATGCGATCACCCGCACAGTTACGGTTTTGAACGTTCCACCCACGTTAAATGCTTTCCAACTTGCCAGCAATACCATTTACGAAGGTCAATCTGCCTCGGCTATTTTGCAAGCCACTGACCCCGGTGCTGACTCGATTGCTTTCTTTCTGAATGGCAATAATATCGGTACTGATTATGCCACCTCCGGCACGCGCTCCGCTAGTGCAGATTTAGGAACCTTTGCTAATCAAGGAACTTTTACCTTCACTGGACAAGCTCAAGATAAGGATGGTGCTTATAGCAACCCGATTGAACAAGTATTAACGGTCTTAAATCTTGACCCTACCATCATTAACTTAACCAAAGATCTGATCGTCCGTACCAATACTCTGTTTAACTTTTTTGGTGATGCCACCGACCCAGGAATTTTGGATATTCTCACCTATGATTGGGATTTAAATGGCGATGGCAGCTATGATGACTTTACTGGGGCAGCAGGTCAATGGTCTTTCCTCAACCCCGGCAATCATCTCATTGGGTTGCGCGTCTCCGATGGTGATGGTGGGTTTGCCTATGGTTCTTTCAAAGTGGAAGCAGTGCCAGAACCTGCATCAGTTTTAGGTTTATTGACCATGGGAATTTTGGGTTTTGGGGCAACCCGCCGCCGAAAACTTAATGAAAAAGTTAGTTGAGATTCAACTGGTTTCAACTGGTTTCAACTGGTTCAACTGGTTCAACTGGTTCCTAGGCTCTGCCTGGGAACCGAATCGCGAGGCTCTGCCTCGCTTTGTCATCCGAGGCAGAGCCTCTCA
>CAKZHE010000263.1 GCA_936920195.1 uncultured cyanobacterium
GGCAGAGCCAGCCCATGAGTAATTCCCCCCCCCCCCTGTTCCCTGTTCCCTGTTCCCTGTTCCCTCTCCCCCCCTGTTCCCTGTTCCCTGTTCCCTGTTCCCTATTCAGCTTCACCAATTAAAGTAAAAGCTGCCCAATCCCTAGGCTGGGGATGTTTTTTCATGGTGGCTAACATTGCCTGACGCAGGGCTTGGGCTTTATCGGGATTTTGTTGTAACTGACGATAAAATTCCACCATTAAAGCGGCTGTAGGCGCGTCGGGGACAGACCAAAGGGAGACAATGATGCTGGACGCACCAGCGGCAATTAAGGAGCGAGATAATCCAATTACGCCGTCGCCAGTGATGCGCCCTCTCCCAGTATCGCAGGCGCTGAGGACAACTAATTCCGCATTCAGTTTTAAATCGAGGATTTCGTTGGCGGTGAGCAAGCCGCTGTCTTGGGCATCGGGAGCCAGGGCGATCGCGCCAGGGACTCCCAAACCTTTAAAATCATCTAGTAGTCCGTGGGTGGCTAAGTGAATTATTTTAGCTTGCGATAATTGCTCCACAATGGTGGTTTTAGTGGCAGCGCTACCTGTGAAGGCAGTAGTTTTAAGTAAATCAGCAATTGCTAAGGCTTCTTGTTTAGCTCCTGGTAAATCGGGCAACTGTTCTGCTGGTTCGCCAATTTTAAAGATAATTTTGGGCATGGTGGGATTGCCCACAACTAGAGGATAGGATGGCACGTTGGCGGCTAATTGTTTTTGGCGCTGTTTTCTGGTTAAGTCTAATACCTGAATTGAGGGGGCAGTTAATACCGTATGCTTTTCAATTAAGTATTTACCTGTGGGATCTTTTAAGGCGGCAAAGGGAACGACAAACAAAGATTTTTGAGGAATAAAAATTACTCGCCCTTCGGGGTTGGTTGGTAGCAAGTCAGCTATAGGAGCAATTAAAAGTTGATATAATTGTTGGAGTTTTTCTTCTTCATTACCTTCACCGATATAGGAAACTTGAATACTGCCGCGTCCGCTTACTCCCATTGCATCGCGGCTGGTATTAACTAGATCGGCTAAAGTCAATTTTTTTTGCCGAAGCGATCTCAAATCTGCTTGGCGAAAATTCACTTCTCCTGTAGGTTTAATTGCCCAAATATAAAGATCTGATTCTTCAGTGGTTTCTTGACCTTCAGACTTAAAATCATTGAGCATAATTGAATATTGAACAATGGTAGCATTTTGCTCTTTGGCAATTTGTTTAATTTGGGCAATATTGGGCGGATCAATCGGTGACTGATTAAGTTTATTTTGGTTTAAATGCTCTGCCAGAAGATTAACAAAAGCCCGCGCTCTGCCGCGCTCTGCAATTTCCAAAGCCCTATTAATTTTATTTTGAGCAATCAAAGCTTTCTGAAGAAAAATATAAGTTAATGATTGCATATTAAAAATAGAGATTTGATGGCGATCGCTCAATCCAGTCCGCAAAGATTCCCAAATTTTGACGCTAGTATTTAAAGATTTTTCTGCCGCTAAAGGTTGATTAAAACTCAGAAAAGTATTGCCTAGATTACTCAGTCCTTTGGCCTCCCCGATCCGATCGCCAATGGCTTGAGCAATAGTAATTCGCTGTTGATAATAATTGATCGCTTGCGGATAGTTTTTGAGTTGATTGGCAAGCAACCCCAGCTCTCCTAAAGCTATTCCTTCAGAATAGCGATCGCTCTTTTGACGGGCAAGTATTAGCGATTGTTCTAGAGTTTCCTTAGCCCGTGGGTAATCATCAACAATGTTATAAATTGTACCTAAGTTAATTAAAGCTGCTAATTCCGATCGGTAATTGTTGATTTTTTTAGCGATCGCCAATTGTTGTTGAAAATATTCAGTAGCTTGACTGTATTGATCGATTTGACGGTAATCTAGTCCCAATTCTCCTAGAGCATAACTGATATCTTCTTGATGATTGATTTCTCTAGCAATTTTTAAACTTTGTAAATGGAAGGCGATCGCTTGTTCGTAATCTCCTAAGTCATGGTAAATATTCCCTAACTTTCTTAAGCTACTTCCTTGCAATTCCGCATCTTCAAGTTCCCTCGCAATTTTGATACTTTGCTCAAAGGCAGCAATGGCAGGTAAGTATTGATGTAAACTGTAATATAAACCTCCTATATTCTCTAAACTTGTTGTTTCAAGACTCCGGTTTTTAATAGACTGGGCAATTACCAAACTTTGTTGGTAAGCATTTAAAGCTTGTTCATAATCTTCTTGAGTAAAATATAAATTTCCCAATCCATTCAGAGCATTCCACTGTTCCTCTTGATTGGCTACTACTTGGGCAATATTTAAACCTTGCTCAAAAGATTTTAAAGCATTCATATTTTCTCTTAAATCCAGATAAGTATAACCCAAATAATTCAAAATACGTGCTTCTTGACCGAGATCTTTAATTTCTCGTACTAAGGCGATTAATTGTTGATAATAAGGGATTGATTGAGCATAGCTTTTGATTTCCCTATAAGCGTTAATCAAATTTTTTAAAGTTATCTCTTCACCCACATAATCTTTAAGTTTTTGTCGAATTACCAAGCTTTTTTGATAATAATCAATGGCTCTCTCAGTTTCTTTGAGGGCTTGATAACCATTTCCTAAATTATTTAACGCCCTAGCTTCCAAGTCTTCATTTTTGATCTTTAAGGCAATATTTAATGCTGATTGTTGGCAATTAATAGATTGAATGTAATTTTCAAGATTATAGTAAACATTACCAATAATTGTCGCTGTGTTACCTTCCGCAGCGCGATCGCCAATTTGCTGATAAATTGCTATCGCCTGCAAATAAAGGGGTAAAGCCTTAGCAAACTCTTTGGCATTGAATAATTCATTCCCCTCTGCTATCAGTTTCCCCGCTTCCACCTTTCGGCTCTCGGTTGCTTGTGCTAGGGTAGTTTGGGTCGCAATAGCTGGCAATTCAAGGCTTAAAGTAAAAGTACCTAGAATTATAGTTGCCAGGAAAATATTTTTTGGCAGCAGCATAAGAGTAAAAAGATTGACTATTTATAGCCGATCTTATCAAATTAATTCTGAGTATTACCAAACCTAGCAATGATTTGTTCTCGTTCTAAACCAGGTAAAGCTAAAACCACATTGATAAATTCTGCTGGTGGTAGCTGCGATAGAGATTCAATAATGGCTGCCAGAGTGGAATCAATAGTACCAAATTTGGTACTAAGCAAACTTTCTAAAAGTTCTCGCCTATTTTGCTGAATACCTTCTTGTCGTCCTTCTTGTCGGCCTTCTTGTCGTCCTTGTTGAAGAAGTTCTTCCCGCAGTTTTTCAAACGCTGTCGATAAGATCATAAATAACTCCCTCTCATCTTCCGTTAGATTTGCTTGAGTTTCGAGATTAAGCCGCCAAATAGAAATCAGTTCCAGAATATTCCCCCTGAGTGGGTGTTCTGGTGGCAGAGCAATTAGTTCCCCGATAGCTTGTCGTTGAATTTTACCTTTCCCTAGCAGTCGAATCCACAAGGTTTCTGGTATGGGCGGCAACTGATTGATACTAATAATTGCTGTCTTGTAGGCAGGCGGGAAAAAGTACACTCCTGGAGGCCAGTTGGCTAGTTCTAGTTTAGCGCCAAAGCTTTCTATCAGGGCAGTGGAAGCAGAAGTTGCCAAAATCCATAGCTGGGGCAAGTTGGTTTCTGGTAGTTCCATGTCTTCTCGTTTGGCACGGCGCTGAAATTCGCTTTGCAGGGAAAATAATTTCAGCAGACAACTGCGAATTTCCGTTTTGCTGGGTTGGTTGCGAAAAGGTTCTAGCAGGCAGGAAGTGGCTACCATTCGCCCTAATAAGCCCCAGGGTTCCAGATTGGTAGTTAGTTGGGGTGCGGGGATAAAGAATATATCGGCTTGTTGAACTTCGGCAATGATTTCCCGGCTAATTTCCACTTGTCCGAGGGAAGCCAGGAGTTCTGCTAAATACTGTTTGGCAAATTGATCGTGGGGTTGTCGCGTCATTTGGGCAATTTGGGCATCAATTATCTAAAATTGTTCTGGTGGGGTAAGAAAATGTCAAACTAGATCATCGAGTCTACTGCCGAACAACGTGGGTTTGGCAACTTAACCATATTTTTATGAGCAAACAACGGGTTTTATCTGGGGTTCAACCAACGGGCAATCTTCATCTGGGCAACTATTTAGGGGCAATTCGCAACTGGGTGGAAGGTCAAAGCCAGTACGATAATTTCTTTTGCGTGGTAGATTTGCACGCCATTACTGCTCCCCACAACCCTGCCACTCTTGCGTCGGATACCTATACCATTGCGGCGCTCTATCTGGCTTGCGGGATTGATTTAAACCATGCTCAGATTTTTATTCAGTCCCACGTTTCGGCGCACAGCGAATTGGCTTGGTTGCTGAACTGCATTACTCCGCTGAACTGGCTGCAAGATATGATCCAGTTTAAGGAAAAGGCTGTGAAGCAGGGGGAAAATGTCAATACTGGTTTGCTGGATTATCCCGTGTTGATGGCGGCGGATATTTTGCTTTATCAAGCGGATAAAGTGCCTGTGGGGGAAGATCAAAAGCAGCATTTGGAACTGACGCGGGATATTGCTAATCGGTTTAATTTCCAATTTGCCCGGAAAAAACCTGTTTTGAAATTGCCTGAACCGCTGATTCGCAAGGAAGGGGCGCGGGTGATGAGTTTAACAGATGGCACAAAGAAAATGTCGAAATCTGACCCTTCGGAACAAAGTCGAATTAATTTGCTGGATACGCCGGAGCAAATTCAGAAAAAGATTAAACGCTGTAAAACTGACTTGGTAAAAGGTTTAGTTTTTGATGACCCGGAGCGTCCGGAGTGCCATAATTTGTTAACTCTCTATATGTTGCTAGGGGGTAAAACGAAGGAAGTGGTGGCACAGGAATGTCAGGAGATGGGTTGGGGACAGTTTAAACCGTTGTTGGCAGATGCGGCGGTTGAGGCGTTGAAACCAATTCAAGATAAGTATTGGGCGGTGATGAATGATAGGAGTTATTTGGAGTCGGTGCTGCGCCAGGGGAGGGAAAAGGCAGAGGAAATTGCTGATGAAACTCTCACGCAAGTAAAAAAAGCAATGGGTTATTCGCTGCCTTAGGCTTCCTGATAAAATCTGGTTTGTTTCCACTCGGTTAAGCTGAACATAGCTTCTAACTCCTCCACCCCAGTAAAAAAGGGTATGAAGTTATTACGCTCCATACCCTACCGATCTGAATTTCTTGTCTTCACAACCAAAGCTAGCAAATTTCACGATGAAATCTGCTAGCTGTTCATTGTTGTAGAGTCACTAGGAACCAAATTGCTTTTTCCGCCTGCGCGCGATCGCTTTACGCTGGCGTTTTTCTTGGGGGGTTTCAAAGTGGCGCTGGCGCTTGATATCAGCAAAAATTCCAGCTTTGGAAACTTGTCTTTTAAAGCGGCGCAATGCTGAATCAATAGCTTCATTTTCGCCGACAACTACTTGCGTCATCCTGTAATACTCCTGGCGGGCGGATCGAATCTCAATTATGCTGACAGCGAACAACCTCTTTGGGGAGAGGTTGGCTGTATATTTCGCTGAACGATCCTACTACGATTGCGATACCGATTATTAGGAAGACAAGCAGGTAGGCTTAACTGCTCCCTGATTGTCAACTATTAGGAATTTCTCAAGCTATATCTTAGTGCCGAGGGTAGCCGCTGCGATCGCCGGAGCGCCCGCTACTACCCTTGTCTTCGCGAGGTTTAGCTTTATTCACTTTAATATCGCGCCCCATCCATTCCGCGCCGTCGAGAGCTTCAATTGCTATTGCTTCTTCTGCGTCCGTCTCCATCTCCACGAACCCAAAACCGCGCGGACGACCAGTTTCTCGGTCGGTCGGCAGTTGGACGCGAGTTACCTTTCCATACTCTTGAAAAACATTAGAAAGATCATCTTGAGTAACTTCATAAGATAAGTTACCAACGTAAATTGACATTGAATCGTCTCCAGAATCGTGATTTGTAGAGACTTAGATTCGGAGAGCCGCCTGTCGATATTGAAAACAAACACTGCAACCGAATTAATTCTCGCTCCCTATGATAACACAGGACTATTGGTCAATCATAACATATAAACTAGGCATTTGGCAAACTTTTTTTTCTAGTCATATTTGCTCATTCAAAAAATAGATTTAGAGATTGGCATAATTCCTAAAAATCAAAGAGCCATACTTCAAAAGGATAAGTCCTGAGAATGTCCGCTAGAATTGGGTTTTGTGCGGTGTCAGTTTAATCGGGAATGCTGAAACAATTATTTCAACTAGGCAATCTAGCGCTATTATTCTGGGTGGCAACAATTAATCCAGCGGCGGCGCTGGAATTGCGGGTGGCAATTAAGGATGGGGTGCGGCAGGTAAATGTCGCTAGTTCAACTCAAGCGATGGTGCGGGATGGGAATGGCACGGTGTTGGGAGAAGTGCCAGAAATGGATGCTTTGGCAGTGCAGGTCAAGGGGGGTAAAATTGCGTTAGATCGGTGGCGTTCTGGGCAATTGTGGATTGAACCAACCAAGGGCGGTTATGTCTGGATTGGCGATCGCTGGTATCGCGGACGCACTCAACTTGTCCCCAATCAGAAGGGAATTATAGCAGTTAATTACGTCGATTTGGAACAGTATCTCTATAGCGTCCTCGGCGGGGAAATGAATGGGGATTGGCCCCAGGAAGCTTTGAAGGCGCAGGCAGTAGCCGCCAGATCCTATGCTTTATATAAACGGGAAACGGCGGGAAATAGGGTTTACGATCTCGGCAGTTCAACAACTTGGCAGGTTTATCGCGGTTTAGAAACGGAATCTGAAGGGACGCAATTAGCTGTAGATGCCACGGCCAACCAAGTGCTGACTTACAATGGCAAGATTATTTTGGCGGTCTTCCACTCGTCTTCTGGGGGACATACGGAAAATGTGGAAGATATTTGGACAGATGCTTTACCCTATTTGCGCGGCGTGCCAGATTACGATCGCGGTACGCCAGAATATCAGTGGACAAAGAGTTTTTCTGGCAGCGAACTAAGTCGGCTGTTGGGGGTAGGCAATATTACCAGTATGGAGTTAGAACGGACTACCACCTATGGACGGGTGATAACAGTACAAGTGGCAAGCGATCGCGGTATGCACCGCCTCAGCGGTAGTAAAATTGCCCAAGCTCTCGGTTTGAAAAGTACCCGTTTTACCGTAAATCCCACCTCTACAGGTTTCCAAATCACAGGTTATGGTTTTGGTCATGGCGTGGGTTTGAGTCAGTGGGGAGCCTACAATTTAGCTCAAATGGGAATCAATTATCAGCAGATTTTGTCCCATTATTATCAAGGGACGCAGTTGGTAAAATTTACAGAATAATCCCAATTCCATAATGTCAGCACAAAGTATTGATATTTTAATTCTTTCCAATGGACCGGGAGAAGTGACAACTTGGGTGCGCCCAGTGGTCAAGGCATTGCGGCAACAGTTAGGCGAAGATCGTTCTCACGTCCGAATTTCGGTGGTATTGTCGCCCTGTCCTAATGCTAGCGGTAAAGAAGTGGCGATCGCTCGCAGTTACCCAGAAGTCGATCGGGTGCAGGGAGCGGAAGATTTTTTTTCCTTTCTGTTCTGGGGAAAAACTGTCGAAAATTGGGATTGGCGCGATCGCGGTGTGGTAATTTTCCTGGGTGGCGATCAATTTTTTACCGTCATCATTGGCAAGCGGTTAGGGTATCGCACAATTGTTTATGCGGAATGGGAGGCTCGCTGGCATCAATGGATCGATCGTTTTGGAGTGATGAAAGCGGAGGCAATGACCGGGATTTCGCCCCAGTATCTTGATAAGTTTGCCATAGTAGGCGATTTAATGGCAGAAGTGGCAGCCGATGAGTTGGGGAATAATTCTGAATTGCCAGAATTGATTGGCATTTTACCAGGATCGAAAGCGGCTAAATTGGCGATGGGTTTGCCGTTTATGCTGGCGGTAGCGGAGTCTATTCGCGCTGCACGTCCCCAAACCCAATTTGTGATTCCTGTTGCTCCAACTTTGGATATACTAACTTTAGCTAGTTTTGCCGACGTTCAACAAAATCCAGTGGTGCAGATAGTGGGAGGATGTGCGGCTCAGTTAGTGGCAGCCACATCAGATTTCCCGGTCAATTCTAATCTGTCATCGGCAGCAAATCTACAATTGCACTGTCCGCAACTGGAAACTACGGATAGATTAAAGGTTAGTTTGTGGACGCGATCGCCTGCCTACGATTTACTTTCCCAGTGTCATCTGTGCATTACTACTATTGGAGCCAATACTGCCGAATTAGCTGCCCTTGCAGTACCAATGATTGTGGTTTTACCAACTTATCAATTGGATGCCATGCGAGCTTGGGATGGTTTGCCGGGATTATTAGCTAATTTACCGTTATTGGGAACTACTTTCGCCAAAATTATTAATTGGATAATGTTAAGAAAACTCGGTTTATTAGCTTGGCCTAATATTTGGGCAAAAGCCGAAATTGTGCCGGAATTAGTCGGTAGAATTACCGCCCAAGAAGTAGCAGATCTCGCCATTGACTTTTTGAACCATCCCGAAAAGTTACAAGCCATGCGCGATCGCCTCCGTGCTGTCCGAGGGGAATCAGGGGCAGCCCAAAAGTTAGCCCAAATGGTCAAGGAGGAGTTAGAAAAAACTATATGTTAGCCAAACTAAATCTCAGAACTCGCATTTTATTAGGATATATTATTCCTGCCACTGTTTATCTGGGATTTGCCATCCTGGTTTATGCCACTGGAAATAAAGCTTTTAACACCTTTCAAGAAGTCGAAAGGGTGGAAAAGGTAATTGTGAAAGTAAATAATCTCAAATTCAATTTTCAGTCTTTAGTTCTGAATGCCCGGGGCTATCTAGTAGACAAAAATCCAGAGTTTTCCCAGGAATATCAAAAGTCATTATTAAATTTTCGCCAAGAAGCCAATAATACTAGAGAATTAATTAGGAAGCCAGATCAAAAACAACGTTTGGAACAAATCATTCAACTCAGTGAGGAATTTAACAGTTTTTCTAGTAACTTTTTTCGGCTAGTTGACAGCAATAAACAGGCAGAAGCAGTAGCTTTATTTAAAACTGGAAAAGGTCGGGAAATCATTCGGAAATTTGATCAAATTAGTCAGGAATTTAACGAAAATGAACGGATGCTGCTTTCAGAACAAACCATAGAAACAGAAAGTGCTTTATGGTGGTTGGGAGGAGTCGTTTTAGGATCGATAATTTTAATTGGCATTACAGTGATTTTGGCTCTATCCACATCATCTAGTATTGTGCAAACAATCTCGAAAGTGGTGCAGGCGATCGCGGCTTCGACATCGCAAATTATTACTACCGTAGAAGAACAGGAACGAGTAGCTAGTCAACAAGCTGCTTCGGTTAATCAAACTACAACTACCATGGCAGAATTGGAAGCTTCTTCTAAAACCACTGCCGAACAAGCTGCTACTGCCGTCAATGGGGCGCAACAAGCACTGGCGCTAGCAGCAGAAGGCACTAGCAGCGTCCAACAGACATTGGGCGGTATGACGGCACTGCAAGAAAAAGTGGCGGACATTGCCAGCGCGATCGCCATGTTAAGTCAACAAACTAATCAAATTGGTAGCATTACTAACGTGGTGGCAAATCTAGCTAATCAGACAAATATGCTCGCTTTAAATGCGGCGGTGGAAGCCTTGAGAGCCGGAGAAAATGGTAAAGGATTTGGGGTAGTTGCTGCCGAGATTCGCCGCCTTGCCGACCAAAGTAAAAAATCAGCCGAGAAAATTGATAACCTAGTGGGAGATATTCAAAGTGCCTTAAATTCAACTGTAATTGTGACTAAAGAAGGAACTGATACCGTCAAAGAAGGAGTGAAAATTGCCCAGGAAACCTCTGATGCTTTCCGAGGAGTCGTCGAAGCCATCAACCAAATTTTTACCAACAATCAACAAATGGCACTCAATGCCAAACAGCAGGCGATCGCAATTCAGCAGGTAGTTGATGCCATGAACGCGATTAATATTGGCGCGCAACAGACAGCCAGCGGGATTAATCAAACGAAGATTGGCACGCAAGAACTAAATGAAGCGGCTAAAAATCTCAAGGCTTTAGGAGTGGGATAGTCAAAATAATTCAAAATTCAAAGTTCAAAATGAAGAAAAATTTTGAGTTTACTAATTCTGAGAGACAAGCACCCACTGAATTGTCTTATATCATATCTAGTTGATGAACCTTGACATCTGGGTACGATATGAGCTTTGTTGCAAAGTATTGCCAAGATTCTGGTGTTAGCGAAGCTCTGAGCGTTACCCGTGCCTAGATAAATTAGGGTCAAGGCACTGGACATGATATCAATTTTGAATTAATAATTTTTTAATTTTGAATTGGAGGGAAGCGACTTGACATCTTTACCAAAAATTCATTTAAAAGTATTGACCAACCAAATATGTTTTGCTAGCCAGTTCGCCTTCACCGAAACTTTATTTGCAGATACCAGAGAAATCGGTAACTGTACGCTTATGACCCCTCAGCAGGAACCCTTAAGATTAACAGCATACTCCAAAGTATCCTCAAATGCCCTAGGCATATATGAAATGGTTGATGGCGGAAAAACTATGCAGACATTATCCAATAGACTTTCCTGGTTGACTAAACTAGAGCAGCATATAGTCACCATCAACCAGAAGCAAGCAACGGGCGAACTGATTATCGGTCACAAGACGGCTCAATGGCGGTTGTACTTTTTCCTCGGACAGTTACTCTACGCAGTTGAGGAAACTCACCGGGTACGGCGGTGGCAAAGAAGTCTCAAAAAATACTGCCCTCGGTGGTTGGGGCAACATCACCAGTTGACAACTAGCGAACTCTGGGAATGCCAGTTACTGCATCGTGGTATGGCTCAAGGTGACTTGACGGCAGCGGAGGTGAAGGCGGTGGTACGGGAAACCACCCAAGAAGTTTTGTTTTCTATGATTCAGCAGGAAAATTTGGTCTGGCAATGGCGCAATCGTCAGTATCAGGAGTTGGGAATTCCTTTTTATCTGACTTTGTGTCCGATGGAAATTCAACAATTGTTTGAGCAAAGCCAGCACCTGCATGACCAATGGCAAGAGATGGGGGTACAATATTTACACCCAGAGCTAGTTCCGGCTTTTAAGCAATCACCATCCGAATTAACCCAGTGTTCGGCGGATACGTTCCTGAATTTGACAGCCTTTTTCAACGGACGCTATACGATTTGGGATATCTCGTTGAAGATGAAGCAGCCACTGACGAGGATTGTCCGGTTGGTACATCATTTTTACCAACAAGGGGCGGTGGAACTGCAAGAAGTGGCAGATTTACCATTGCCAATTACGATTGAACCAGTCAATAAACCCAAGAATAATCTGCCAGCGATCGCTTGTGTGGATGATTCTCCCCTAATTGGGCGCTACTTGGAAGAGATTCTCGCCCCCGCAGGTTATCGAGTCATATACATCCAAGATCCCATTCAGGCGCTGACAACTTTAACTGAAGAAAAACCTCTATTAATCTTTTTAGATCTAGTGATGCCGAAGACTGACGGCTATAACGTCTGTAATTTCCTCCGTAAAAGTGAAGCTTGCTCGAAGATCCCCGTAATTATGCTGACAAGCAGCAATGGTTTGATTAACCGCGCTAGAGCCAAACTCGCCGGGGCTGATGATTTTTTAACTAAGCCCTTTGACGGGGAACAGATTCTGCAAGCGGTTCACAAATATTTAGGCGCGGCAGTGCCGGGTAGGTAGAGGGAACAGGGAACAGGGAATAGGGAACAGGGAACAGGGAACAGGGAAGAGGGAATAGGGAAGAGGGAACAGGGAATAGGGAATGGGGAATGGAGAATGGGGAATAGGGAATGGGGAATGGGGAAGCCAGTTGTTGACAGGACTTACGCAACACATCTATTAGTAACGCACCATCAACGCTATATGCGGAGCAACTGCGTAAGTCGTAGTTGGGTAAAATTAGCGATCGCTATTCCTGTGATGGCTCAAATTGAATTAATATAGGCAGGAGCAGTTTATTAGATTGGGATAGCAAGACGGCTATGGATATTCTGACGTTTGGTTGGGTTTCAGTCCTCGTTCTCTTCACTTGGTCGATTTCGATGGTGATTTGGGGTCGTAACGGTTTCTAGATAAAGTTGTGGAAATTAGCATAGAGACTGTTTTAGTTTTAATTGGGTTTGGACTCTTAGTCATGGTTACTCTGGGAGTCCTATACTTGACTATGGCAGAATGGCGCGATCGCCGTCGGCAAGACAGCGATAAGCGCAATCGTTAACTGCTCAGTTGCCCCTCGTTGATCGCCAAGCAAACCTATGGTCTAGATTTTGTTATACCGTAGGTTTTGCTCTGGTACTGGTCTATCATTGCGATATCAAGATTTGGGGAGACGTTGCAGCAATATCTCCCCAAAAAGAGCATCTATTTAAATTCAAACGCTCCTAAATCGCATTTAGTTCCTTGGGGTCTGGTAGTTCCGCGCTGATCTGTCGTAGGACATTGAGCATTATCTCCGGCATTAATAGCGGCACTACCTTTTAATAATGCGGCGGTTTGAGTAGAGCCACCATTACTTTTTAAGCTGTCAAGTTTGGGGTCAGCCGTTACAATGCCACTAGCACAATCTTTATCGCTAGCATCATAAGCATTTTTAGCCGGGAATTGTAAGTTACTCCCACCACTGCTTAGGGTATCAAAGCAGTTGTTTTTAATATTCCAGTTGTTGCCGCCATTCTTCGCCACATTATTAGCAATGATGGTATTAGTAATTCTGACACTGCCATCCCCCATAATCCCACCGCCTTGAAAGCCAGCAATATTGCTGGCAATGGTAGTATTGAGGATTTCAATTGTGCCGCCAGTTCTCATAATCCCGCCACCTAAACCACCTTTGCCATCAGCACTCATGGCTTGATTGCCATAAATGGTGGTATTGGTCATGATAACTTTGGCTTGATTGCCCGTCCACAAACCGCCGCCTTGGTTAGTTGCTATATTGCGGGCAAGAGTAGTATTAGTTAAGGTGAAATTGCCATTGCTACTTTGGGAAACAATAAAGATGCCGCCCCCAAAACCTTGATTGCCACTACCATTCACAATGTTGTCGGCAATCGTGCTTTTATCGATGGTAATGGCATCGTTATTGTAGAGTTGAATGAAGATAGCTCCCCCCTGAAAAACGGCTTTATTTTTACTGAAAGTGCTGCCAGTAATACTAAGTTTGCCGTTACCACCATTGCCACCATCAATATAAATTGCTCCGCCGCCGCCACCGGGAGGGCCAGAACGGGTGGATTCATTGCTGGTAAAGGTACTATTACTAACTGTGAGGTTGCTAAGTAAATTGTTGATTGCACCGCCATTGCCAGCTTTATTACTGGTAAAGGTGCTGCCCTGGATAGTGGCGGTACTTTCACTGCTGATGAAAATTGCTCCGCCACCATCAAATGTTCCGCCACTGGTGGAAACATTATTGTTAAATTTGCAATTGGTGACAGTTAATTGACTTTTGTTGCCGCTAAATATGCCCGCACCTTGTTGAGTAGAAAATCCATTGGTAATGGTGAGATTTGCAAGAGTTAGTTTAATGCCATTCCCGACAGCAAGAATCCGGGTTTTACCACCACCATCAAGGGTAATTAAGTTACCACCATTAATAGTGGTATTAGCGGCAATTGATTTTTCTTTGGAGATGGCGATCGCATGGGCTTGAGTACCACATTTAAAAGTTACAGTTCCGCCACCTTTTAAAGCTGTATCTAAAGCGGCTTCGGTACAACTAGCGGGAGTACCTGTGCCGACAACTCCCCCGGCATAAGCTGGTAGGGGGGTAGCAGTCAGGGCAACAGCAGTACCCAAAATCGCGATTAAAGGTAGTGCCAAGCTAGAATTACCAGTCAAGTTTTTGAAGTTGGACATAATTTTGGGGGGTAGGGAACAATTTTCTAATTTAGGCGATCGCCATCAAACAATCAATTGCCAAATCTTGCTTACAAGTCGCAAGCTAAAGACTATATTGTATTTTTCAATCCCAGAAATTGCCCTAGGGGGTCTGATACCCGATCGGAAAATTCCCGCGTGAAAATTTTTATAAATCTGAACTCCGTTTTTTGTTTAAGTACCGATAATCACCAAAAATCTCTAGAGTCAAAACCGCTGATAACGCTTTTAATACATTCTTGCTGTTGTCCTGAAAGTTTTTGAGTGATAGATGAAATTAAGTTGCGATCGTAATTAAAAGACGTTCGACAAAGCTGACTATTTTTCGGTTTTCTAGAACTATAAACAAAGCATAGAGATAATCGGTCGCTTTGATTTACTTTGACTCGATGAAAAATGCGATTGGTATTGGCAAAAATAACTGTCCCTGCCGAACCTAGACAAGGTTTCCAAGCTGATTCTGGGATAAACTTTTTCAGTTCGCTATCGCTAAAGCAGACAGGATCTTGACGAAAAATTTTACGGCGAATATATCTGAGTAAAGGCCAGCGAGGCATATAAGAAATAGGAATATACTCAAAGGGAGCCTCGTTAATACTAACATCATTTAAGTAAATTATTATTTTTAGAATGCAGCGGTCTTCTAGGTCTATATGCCATAATAGCGTTCCTATTTGCTCTGCTCGATCTAGAGCGGGAACATATCGGCGAGGATCGACACCGTGATAGGCAACTGGCAATTGCATAAAATTTTCTATAATATCAAGCAATCTGTTATCCAAACCCCAGAGAAAGATTTCTGGATAATCTTTAATGAGTTGGTTGGAACGAAATTCCACCGATGACTTAGTAAAATAACTGGTAAAATTATGAGAAGTTATAGGTATAGCAGCCAGCAATTTTTTTAAGGCTTGCAGGAGCGCAGGAGTAGCGGAAATTGCCAGTTTATCTAGGGAAGTGATAAAAGCACCCTCTTGCTGCAAACCCGTAACTATAGAGCGATCGCTTTCATTAATTAAAGGCAAGAAAAAAGAATGTTTAAATTTAGCAACTTTATAATCAATTTCAGAAATTAATGTGTTAGCAAATTTAGCTGTTTTTCGGGTCAGGTTAGTTAGCATAAGTCAATATCCTTAAATTATGGTAAGCTAAGGTTTTATTTGCGCGGATAACCAATTAGCAGTATCCTGTATAGCTTGAGAAAAAGAAATTGCTGGTTCATAACCTAAAACAATTTTTGCTTTTTCAATGGAGAATTTATACTGGCACTGATATAATGATGCCATTTGCGAGGTCAAAACTAATTGCGGTTGAGATTGCTGATTGGCAACTGCTGGCGAACTTCGCAACAAAAAATGTTGCATTTGATAGAGTAATTCTGAACTTCTGAGAATCTCTAAAATTCTTTCTTTTACAGTGAATTTATCATTGTAGCATTCTATACTAGGGATAAGCTCGAAATTAAATCTTAAAGCTTCGGCAATTGGACGGTATACATCTGCCCACACGACTCTTTCGCTATCGGCAACTAAAAAGGCTTGCCTATCTGCATGAGGAGCGGCGATCGCTAATTTAATTGCTTGTACGAGATTATCAACATAAATGCTATTGCAAATACCTTGACCTCCGTTGACCAAAAAAGCCTTGCCTAATATTAAAGAGTTAGCAAAAGCTGTGACCCAAATATCCCCGCATCCAAAGACTATACTTGGTCTAAGAATGACAACTTCAGTAGAACCGCGATCGCGCAACTCTAATAATTTTCGCTCTGCTTTGACTTTTGCATTGCAGTAAGCTAGAGGATGGCGGATATGTAACGGCGAGTTTTCATCAGTTCCAGATAAAATATTTAAACCGTGAACAGCAGCTGTACTCAAGTAAACCAAACGACGAACACCCATTTTTTGCGCCGCTTGATAAGCTGCAACAATAGACTTTTGGATTATCCAAGGACGGCCCAGAATTGCGTGAATAACAGTATCGCATCTGTCAAATACAGAGCAAAGTTCCGAGTAATTAGTAGCATCAGCAATGCCATAATTTAGACCCAATCTACTTATTAGATATGTTTTGGAGGTTCTGCGAACAATTGGATAAATATTGTATTCGCTTTCCGGTTCCAATATTTCAATTGTACGACTGCCAATAAATCCGCTAGCTCCAAGAACAGCAATTTTTTTCATCTCAAACCTCCAGGAGCCCCCCACCAAATCTGTACTCAGATTGGTGGCGGGAGGAATGGAGGGTTAATTGTGAAACGTCCTCTGAGTGAATTTG
>CAKZHE010000264.1 GCA_936920195.1 uncultured cyanobacterium
GTTGTGAGAATATGTCTATAAACACCATTTCGTAGCGCGAATGACACTTTAATTTAATTATAGGATTTTTTTATTACACGAACTCCAATGACTCATAGTGTAAATTTATTACGTTATTTATACGAGGTTATTCACACAACTGACTATTAAAAGTTTTAAAACAAAGAAAATATCGTTAAACCGCCACTGAATATTTATTTATTTGGTATTTTATACCAGTAATATTTTTTTTCTTATGTGTTAATAGCGTTTAGTTAAATGGTACTTTTGATGTGGGAAATGGTAATTGGTAAACGGGAACTGGGAATTGGGAACGGGGAACGGGGTATTGGGAACGGGAGATGGGAGATGGGAGATGGGAGATGGGAGAACGGGGGAGTTTACCAGTTGTTAAATTATAGAGTTGGTGGTCTGTTCGATCCTAATTTCCTATTGCACTTTAAAGTATTTTGAATCACTTAGGACTTTTTATTGGCTGAGGGGGGAATTCGTTCAATGGTAATTAGGGCTTCCATCACGGATTTGACCACTGGTGCTGCTACTGTCGAACCAAAAACGCTGCCTTTCGGTTCGTCTACCACTGCTAAGACTAAATAGCGAGGGGATTCGATAGGCAAAATTCCGACAAAGCTGGCAATTCTGGCCTGACTGTAACCGCCCCTTAAACTAGCTTTTTGGGACGTACCAGTTTTACCGCCAATGCGATATCCGGGAATTCTAGCAGTTTTCCCTGTTCCCTGATTGACGACAATTTCCATCATGGCTAGAACTTTTTGGGTAGTTTCAGCGGAAAACAAGGGTGGGGATGGACTGAAAGGAGGCTGCCAATACATTTGGCCTTGGGAGTCAAACAAGCCCCGCACTACATGGGGCGTAACTAATTTACCACCGTTGGCGATCGCTGCGAGCAATTGGGCTAAATGGATGGGGGTGATGGCTAATCCTTGTCCAAAGGCAGCGGTAGCCCGTTCAATTAGGGAATGGGTAAATTCCTGGGCATTTTTGGTTTGTCCGAGGGCTTCAAAGGGCAAATCAATGCCAGTTTTGCTGCCCAGACGCATCTTTTCTAGCCAGCTGTAATGGACTTGGGGAGGGACTTGGCGCATGATTTTTACCATGCCGACGTTGCTAGAGTGTTGGAGAATTTGGGCAATGGTAATGGTTCCTTGCCCGCCACCTTCAGCATTTTTTATAATGCGATCGCCGATTTGAATTTGTCCAGAGTCATTAAAGGTATCATCAGATTTAACGGCTCCTGAATCAAGCGCGATCGCAATATTCAAAGGTTTAAAGGTCGAGCCTGGTTCGTATAAATCCGTCAGCGCCCAATTTTTAAACAAACTGATATCAAACTTAGAATATTGATTGGGGTCGTAAGTTGGTTCGGCAACTAAAGCTAATAGGGAACCATCCCGTACATCCATCACAATTACGGTTCCCCGACTCGCCTGGGATTCCTGCATCTGCTTCTTCAGGGCTAAACGGGCTGCCCTTTGCAAGCGAGTATCTACAGTTAATTGCAACTGTAAATCATCGGCGTGCAAAAAACCCTCGGGAATCTTGTCGGGCATAAATGCCCCATTACCAGAGCGATTTACTTGTACGCTCTGAATTGCTCGTTTGAGGACATTTTCTTGACTGTATTCTATCCCCGCTTGACCGCGATGTTCTCCGTCTACATAACCAATAATATCTGCAACTAACTCTCCTTGGGGATAAAAGCGAGCGTAATCTGGTAGTAGTTCCAGCCCGTTGGTTTGCAATTTAGTAATTAAGTCAGCGGTTTCTTCCTTGATGCCATTGGCTAAACGAATACCGCTTTTTTTCTGGCGAAACTTCCCTAGGAGCGATTCGGAAGATTGCAGCAGAATTGGAGCTAGTTTAGCAGCTACCACTTCCGGAGGTTTTTTAAATTGGTTGGGATGAGCGTATAAAGTATAAACTGGGCGGTCGATGGCAAGTAAATTGCCATTGCGGTCGGCAATGGGGCGACGAGGGACAAAAGGACTTAGTTTAGTAGTTTGCTGCTGCTGGGCTTTTTTGCTCAGTTTTGCCCCTTCCAGAATCTGCAAGCGGTATAAATTTGCGGCTAATCCCATACCTCCCAAGATTGCTATCACCCAAATTAACAGCAAGCGTTTAGTAAGATGATTCTGGAATCTGGGAGGGCGAGCATTGGCAATTGGCTTTGGGGAACGCCGATTGTCTAGCGTTCTTAACTTCTGCTTCATGAAATAGCAACTTAGTATCCTAGGGGGACTGAGGTGATGGGTTCCGCTGTGGTTGGATGGGCGGGGGGTGGTACTAGCTGCCGTTGGGGAACTGCGGGCAGAAAGATAGCATTTCCTGGTTTGGGCGCAACTAAGCCGGCATCCTTGGTGTTGCTGAGAGTGGCTAAATGATTTTTCAACAGGGCGTTAGTCGATGTTAGTTGCCGTTCTTGGCGCTGCAAGGCAGCTAATTTGCGATATTCTCGTCCCCAAAGTTGTTGGGTATAAACTGTTTGGGCGTAAACTATGAAGGCGGCGATCGCTAGCAAGCTGCAACCTAGCCAAGAAGTTCGTTGCAACCAGATCAAGGCGTGCCACCACAGGGGTAGGGGACGAGAACTAGAGAGTCTTTCTACTGGGGTGGATACAACACTCAACTGGTGGAATTGCGTCCCCTGACGGCTGTTCGCAATATGGGGATGAATGTTTCTAGGCCGATGGCGGCGATTAGGCGCTAAGGGTTGAGGGGCAGCAGACATAGTTAAAGCGCTCAGACTAGAGTTTAGCAGCTGGAAACTAGATTTTGTCTCCAAAGCCTATTTTCTACCGTCTGTTGTTCTTCCTAAGTTGTCAAGTAAGTCCTTACCCATCGAAATCGCCTCTTTTGGGCTTTGATTAGCAAAATTAATGAGAACTTTCCCAAATTCCGGTGGATGGATGCGGTCTGAAAAAGTTGACATACTCACCGGGCTGAAGCCACGACTTAGCTTCACATAGCGTCCTAAATTCTCTCCATCCTTGGAGACTAATCGCTCTAGCAAGCCGACGATTTTTGACCAAACCAGAGACGTTTAAATCCTCGAAAATGATAGTTTGGTTTTCCCTAACAACTTTGGTAGATAGCTTATGCAAAAAGTCTTTACGGGTATCGGCGATTCGATTGTGCAGTTTGGCTATTTGGAGACGAGTTTTATGACGACGATTCCTGCGTAATTACCAACTTTTGCAAGTCGTTATTACTTGGCAATTTCTCAGATTGCTTGCAGATAGCCAGAGCATCATTCCAGACTACCCGAACACAACCAAACAACTGAGTGAGGCTCTGTCGCTGTTGGGCAGATATTGCCGCTTTGCAAACCTGCATTTAACAGCTTAGACTACTTGACAGCGATCGCAAACCCCATAAACTGTCACTTCATAGCCATCAACTTTTAACCCTGGGCGCAGTCGCTGCAATTCTATCCCCTGCAACTGATTCCAAGCAATATCCTCAATCTCGCCACAACACTGACAGCGAAAATGGTGGTGGGGAGTGACATTGGCATCGTAGCGGCAAACCCCTTGTTCTAACAACACTTCCCGCACCAAACCAGCATCTCGCAGGGTTTGAAGCGAAATATAGACAGTGGCTTGAGATGAGGTTGGGGCATTTTGATTCAGATCGTTCAAAATTTGTTCCGCCGTCGGATGATCTGTCCGGGCTAGCAAATTTGCATAGACAGCAAACCGCTGGGGAGTTACCCGCAATCCCTTCGATTTCAAGGTTTGAACGATCCTATCCGCTTGCTGCTGCATGACCTGGCATCCTTAAAAGTTAATCAAACTCCCTGCAAATAGTCAATTTATTCTTAAAGTCTAACATCTCTTTCTAGGAAGAGTAATGATTTTCAGTTTTTCCTTAAGACTAAGTAAATACTACTATTGACTTATTCCTAAATCAGAATTATTCTGAGATAGAGGCGATCGCCAGAGCAAACACCGCTTCAATAGTTTTCCTACCCAAAAGAGGTAAATATGGCTGTTATCGAACGTGTCCCCGATGTTGTGTTCAAAACTCGCGTCCATGATGAATCAGTAGAAGGTCCAAACCCCTATCGCTGGCAGGATAGAACCACTCAAGACATTTTCGGCGGCAAAAAGGTTGTCGTTTTCTCCTTGCCGGGAGCCTTTACACCTACCTGTTCCTCCAACCACTTGCCTCGCTACGAAGCCCTGTACGATGAATTCAAAGCCCTAGGAATTGACCAAATCATCTGTGTTTCCGTTAATGATGCCTTTGTCATGTTCCAATGGGGTAAGAATGTGGGCGCGAAGAACGTCTTCTTGTTACCCGATGGCAGTGGCGAGTTTACTCGGAAAATGGGGATGCTAGTGGACAAGTCCAATATTGGTTTTGGGCTAAGGTCTTGGCGCTATTCCATGCTGGTGAATGACGGTAAAATTGAAAAAATCTTTGTTGAACCAGGTTTTTCAGACAACTGTCCTACAGACCCCTTTGAAGTTTCTGATGCCGACACCATCCTAGCTTACCTGAAAGGCGGTCAGTCTGCTGGTGTTTCCAAGCCTATTTTAGAGTTTGTGGGCTAAAGGGCTGAAACTAGGCTGTTGACTTTGCGAGTTTTTGAGCAATTTTATTCATACAATAACCGTGTCCGATCCCCCCTAACCCCCCTTAAAAAGGCAGGGCTGTTTCACGCTAAGGTTCAATTTCCGATCTTTGGCTTTTCAATGCCTCTCCCAGTGGGCAAAACCGGAGTTTTTAATAATTCCTACCCTCTTGGTAGGAATTATCGTCTGAAACCCTTGCAAAGCAAGGGTTTCAGGCCGTAAAAAATCCTAGCGTGAAACAGCCCTGCCCTTAAAAAGGGGGGAACCGGAAAATTGCTCAAAGTCCCCCTTTTTAAGGGGGATTTAGGGGGATCTCAACTTAGAACGGTAGTCATAAAAGCCAATCCAGACAACACGTTGAACTTAATTTTAATCACATCTTAGGACGGTGCTAAATGAAATTATCTAGTAGAAATCTCGATCCGGCGCTTAATACTATCTATGATGCAATTATTGTTGGGGGCGGGATGGGGGGACTTTCTGCCGCCATCTATTTAGCTCGCTACGGACTGAAGTGTTTAATCGTCGAAAAAGGCAAAGGGCGATCGCTGTGGATGCAGGATCTGCGAAACTATTTAGGATTAGATCCCCATACTCCCGGTAGAAACATCTTGAATCATGGCACAAAACAAGCCTTAGATTGGGGAGCCGATCATCTGCGCGGCTATGTAGAAGAAGTGACTGATGAGGGCGAAACCTTTGCCGTGCGCGTAAAAGTGGGCAAAACAGAAAGTATCTATCCAGTATTTCGCAGCAAATATTTGATTGCCGCCTCTGGAATCATTGATAATTTGCCTGAGATCGATGATATGCAGAATCTCTACGATTATGCTGGTTATACCCTGCACGTCTGCATGATCTGTGATGGTTTTGATATGTGGGATCAAAAAGCAGTTTTGATTGCCAATTCCGAATCTCAAATCAACGCCGCCTTTGTTTTAAATTGGTTTACCCCCTATATTTCGGTACTCACGCATGGGTTGTGTGCCGTTAGCGACCAAATGAAACAAAAACTCGCCGAACATGGGTATCCTTTATATGAATCCCCCATCGAGCGTTTTCTAGGGAAAAACCATAAGCTTCATGGGATTAAATTAGTTGATGGCACAGTGGTAGAAGCAACAACTGGTTTAGTGAGCATGGGTTCAGTTTACCACAATCATTATTTGAAAGGGATTGCTGGTTTAGAGTGGGATGGGGAAAATCTCATTACTAACGACATGACGCAAACAACTCATAACCGAATTTTCGCTCTAGGGGATTTGAAAAAAGGACTAAATCAAGTATCAATTGCGGTTGCTGATGGCACTTTAGCCGCCACGCAAATTTGGCGCAATATTCGGCGAGCTAGTCCGCCTCGGAAGTGGGAAGAAAACCTGGTGAAAAGCTAAAATTCCAGTTTAGTTTGTAGTGAAGCTATGCAAATCAAACTTCAAGAGCAACTTTCCTCCACTGATGCTGAAGTTATTTTAGAGCGCTTGCCTGAACGAATTCGAGCGGCTTTGATAGCTCGTGCGAATGACATTGAATATCCAATTGAAGCAGTTATTGAGATGGCGATCGCAAGTTTTCTCGACACAGAGGCTTTGGGTTTTGCAGATTGCCAGCCAGGGCGCGGACAATAAACTTAATTAAACCTTCACTGTGTAACTAATTTAGATTTGCTATATTCGCTCTCGTATGTTACAATCAAGCTAGCTTTAAAAATAAAAGGAAGATAGTTATGTCACTTCTACAAAATCCTAATCCTATGAAAACAGCCATTATATCCTACGACCTGAAGAACGTTAAACATGATGATAATCAAAAAGTGAAGCACGCGCTCACCCAGTTCACTAACACTCGTACTACGCTCCGGGACTGGAAAAATGGTCTGTTCTCTAGCTTGGATAACAGAAAACTTCCCGATACAACATTGCTTTGTAACATTGAAGACCCTAATATCAGTGCTGAACAGATTGCAAAAGAGGTTGCTCATGTTATTAGGCAACAGGGTGCAGAAGTCGGCAAGATATTCGTCGCGTTTATCATTATGTCGGATCAGTCAGATTATTGCCTTATCAATGAATAGCCACCAAAACTTGCTTAAGTCTTTTATGTAAATGTTAGGATAAGTCTTTGCTAGCAAAGACTTATCCTAATTACCCAATCAGAAAAATGACCCAAATATCTGAAAGACGACAAACCAGGCGGGGGAGAATATTCCCAGAAATAAGTATTCCCCCAGAAGAATTAGCCCAGCGTAAAGCTCAAAGGACTGAATTTGGGTTGCGTTGTCGAGCCGTATTTGAACAAATTCGCCCAGAATTGATCGAGACTTACTACAATTGGTTTATTGCCATCGAGCCAGATAGCCAAGAGTATTTAATCGACTCCAAATTGGAAGGCTTAATCAAAAAAGTTCAAGAGCGTTACGGTGACACCAACATTCAGTTAACTGCCTTTCGTCTCAACGAATCAGGTTCTTGCGGAATGATATGATCGTAGGTAGATTTGGTGAAGGAGGTGAATTATTTTTTGAGGGTGTGGGCAAATGACTATATTGTGGCAACCAATAGAAGACTTACCTTTAGACTGGCAAAATTTAGCTAGTTCTGAATTGCCACCGCTAGTAACTGTTTGGAACGAGCAAGCAGACCGTCTGCGTCAATCTGGTGAATTTAAAACTTTCAACGAAAAACTTCGTCGGGAGATAGCCATTGAAACTGGCATAATTGAGCGTTTATACACAATAGATCGCGGTATTACTCATTTGCTAATTGAGCAGGGAATTAATGAGGCGTTAATTCCTCATGGCGCTACAGATCGTCCAATTAAACAGGTGGTTTCTTTAATTAAAGATCAAGAGGCTGCCATTGAAGGATTGTTTGATTTTGTCGGCGGACAAAGAACGCTATCAACTTTCTATACAAAACAGTTACATCAACTTTTAACCCAAAGTCAAGATAGTACAGAAGCGCTAGATCCAATTACAGAAAAAATATTTCGGGTTTCTTTAATTAAAGGTGATTGGAAACGTCAACCTAACAATCCTCTGCGATTGGATGGTTCTGTTCATCAATACTGTCCTCCCGAACAGGTGGCATCGGAGATGGATAGATTGATTGGATTGCATCATCAACATCGCCAGCAAAAAGTTCCTCCTGAAATTGAGTCGGCATGGTTGCATCATCGATTTACACAAATTCATCCGTTTCAAGACGGGAATGGTCGTGTTGCTCGTTGTTTGGCTAGTTTAGTATTTATCCAAGCTAGTTGGTTTCCTTTGGTTCTCACTCGTGACGATCGCGCTGTTTACATTGCCGCCTTGGAAGAAGCAGATCGGGGTAATCTATCCAGCTTAATTCATCTCTTTGCCAAGAGTCAAAAGCAAGCTTTCTTAAGAAGCCTTGGTTTGTCAGAACAAGTATTATCAGAGACGCGCCGAACTCAAGTTATTATTTCTGCCATTGCTGAAAAATTAAAACAAAATCAATCAGCATCTATTCAAGAACGATGTCAGAAGGCTGAAGGCTTTGCCTCCAGTTTATTTGATATAGCAGCTAATCGCCTACAAGATGTGGCTGAGGAAATTAAGTTATCTGTCCAGAATTTCGTAGATGATCCACAGGTGTTGACAATTTCTGCCGCTGTTGGCGATCCTCGCTCATATTATCATCGTTACCAAGTGGTGGAAACAGCTAAACAGTTGGAATATTTTGCTAATCTTCGCAAATACCACACTTGGATTCAATTAGTTATTAATTTAGAAACATCAACAACGCTGCTGATTTCATTTCATGTTCTAGGACATGAATATCGGGGATTGCTAGTATGTACTGCCTGCGCCTACCATCGAGATGATACCGAGGAAGGCGATCGCAATATTAGCGACATTCAGTCTTTGACAGATTCTCCATTCCAGTTCTCTTATGCAGATGAAGAAGAAAACTTAATAGAACGCTTTCAGCAATGGTTAGAAGATGTAATTTTGACTGGTTTAGAATACTGGAATAATAGTATTTAATCGACTCTAACAGGACTTACGCAGTCACTCTAGATATAGCGTTGATGGTGCGTTACGCTGCGCTAACACACCCTACTGATAGAGGCGTTGCGTAAGTCCTGATTCAGTTGACTGACTTTTGCCTCAATGAGTCAAATTTTTGTGGAATAATGCGATCGCAGGTAGATTTGGTACAGGAGAAAATCAGTTTTTTGGCATAATGTCATCGAGTTTCAGTTGTAAATTTGGAAACAGGGAAGAATAAACAGAATCTCCCAATCGATATTGTTGTTGCTGGTATGAGCCATTAACTAACTGGCAAATTGTGAAAGTAGGTTGTTTGGGATTACCGATAAATTGCAACCCACCTAAGCCCAAAAAGTCCACAATCCAGTATTCTGGGATATTCAAAACGGCGTATTCTTCTACTTTTCTGGCATAATCGTCTTGCCAATTGGTACTGACAACTTCAGCAACCAGTTTAATAGTATTACCGCGACAAATAACTGGTTCTTTTTGCCAAAGAGGTTCTTGACTAAGTTCGGCTTGATCTAACACAACTACATCAGGACGTAAGGCCGTACTTTCAGCATAGAGTAGTTTGATCAAACAAGTTTTTGGAACTAACCAATTCAAATTAGCCCGAAAAATTTCCAGGTAGATTCTACCAGCAATACTCCCCGCAACAGCTTCATGCGGACCTGTGGGCGACCTATCTCTTAGCTCTCCATCAATTAGTTCATATCTGGTGTTATCGCCATATTGGGCAATAAATTCCTCGAAACTAAGTAGCTTGGGTGGGGTGTAGGTCATAGTTTGCTTAAAGCCCCCTTTTAGATTGAATCTGCACAAGAAAAATTAATTTATTCAAAAAACTCTCATGGTCAAGCTATTGGTTCTAGAATTAAATAACCATCAACTAATGAAGATTCTGGTAGACTAGCCAATCTATGTTGAAACTCGGATGGTTTCATTTCTTGTTTGTTTAAAAATTCATATTGTGAAACATATCCATCAAAAACCGAACATCTATGGATTAGTCGTTTCAATGCAGGAATAAGTATTTGTTGTTCTTTTTCTAAGCCAATACCTTGACCACGGGCTGAACCAAGCCCACTAGGAACAAACCAACCTTTTGAGTACCATAACTCATTAATTCTACCTCTCAATTCATCAATCCAACTTATTCCTTTCCTTTCTTCATAAGCAAAGTCTAGCCATTCGGCTAATTCTAAAACTGATACATCATTCACAAAGTCTGATGCTAAGAAACGATATGGATGTTCGCCAAGCAAAACTTCTTTTGCAATGCGACGTGCTTGAAATTGCCATAATGTATTGATTTCTTCCATTTCTTTGTAAGCAATATCTAGCATTCCCAATTCTGCTGTGCATTGTACTTGAGCAATAGCAGTTAGTGTGAAATATTCCTCAGTTGCTATTGCAGTTTCAAGTGTACTTGCTTTTGACAAAAGTTCTCCATAGCGTGTATTAATAACAACAAGTTTGTCTCGCGAATTATGTAAAATAGTATGATGATTTTTAGAATCTGTACTTAAATTAATTTTCAGTAGATCTTTCAGGGCAGCAAAAAGCCTAGCTCGTTCGTCACTTTCAAGAAAGTTTTTGATCTCTTCAACAGTTTTTTGAATTTCGTTAAGCTTACCATCAATAGCAATTAACTTATTGTTAATTGCCAAAAAACCGACAGAACTGACAAGTAAACCTAATCCTGACAAAAGAGCTGTTCCTGTAGCAAGTTGAAGAATTTGCTGTGTATTAGTCAAAATTCCTGGCATAATCCCAGGAGTTATTGATGGATCAACGGGAATCAGATGTCTAACAATTTGTCCAGCATTGGGAGTTCCTGCCGCCCAACGGATAACACCACCATAAAGTTGATATGTTCCATTCATCAAGCCAAGCAAAACATCATTAGGGATATTTCTAGTAACTTCAAAGTAGGGAAACATAAAATCTTTACCTTGTTATTGATAAAAGAGTTTAGGAAACTCCAGCAATTCTCATAACTGAGAATTGCTGGTAAAATTATTCTAGTCGGCAAAATTTGCGATCGCGGTCAGATTCCGGGTACTGCCAAGAATAGGCAAAGTGACTCACCGCATTTACTTGCGGGGCCCAATACTTAATCGCGCGCATTTGTTCTTCCAAGGAAGGGCGATCGCTTAAATTTTGACCCCAAACTCCCGCGATCGCCGGAATCACGACAGTCCCTGACGGAGCCATATTGGATACTCGGCGCACTTGTCCCGCTACGCAATTAGCATAACCGCAGACAGCATAGGCCATCGGATGCCATTCCAAAGACCCCGGAAAGCGATCCCAAGCTTGCAACCGGGAATCAAATCCTTCCCCAACTGCAATATTGGCATCGGGGAAAAATACCGCTCCGGCAGGCACTTGCTGCCGTTCCGCTGCCAAGCTCGCAATGGACAAGAAGTCTAAAACCCCTTGGACGGCATGGGCAACGCTCAACTGCCACAATTCCCACTGGACTAGGGGTTGCCGTTGTGCAGCTGTAAATTTTAATTCATCAGCCGGGGGGGTGCGCCCCTGCCATAGGGGAGAACCTTCAGAGGGAAAGAGTTTATCAGCGGCTTCAATATCCTGAGCCGAAACAAATCCGCGACTGAGAAATTGTTGAATTAAGTTGCGCCCTTTGTTATTCAGCGCCCGTTCCAAGAGCGCTTGTTTGGAAGCATTACTATAAATAAATAAATCTTGGACTTTGCTGACTACGGAATTGCTTCCAGATTGGCGGGGATAGCGAATGTAGTCAAACAGCACCCCATCCGGTCGCCTTTTGACGATCGCTTCCACTAAGCGATAGTAGTCGATTTGGGCTTGGCGATTGTAGGGGTCAATAAAAACTTGATTGCCCTCTTCCACTACATCTAGACTGCTTTGTCCTTTGCCATTGCGAGCGATCGCCTCTTGACGATCGGATCTTTCTATATAGTTATAGCCCACATTCATCGAAAACATCCAGGCATAAACCTTTAGACCCCGTTCGTGGCCTTTTTGGATGGCTAAGGCTAATAAATCGGCTTTTTCTTTGCCCCTAGCTCGAATTAAAGAAGGCCACACGGTAGAATTTTCCGCAGCGGGTAGTAACACTTGACCGCTAGCGAAGGATTCCACATAGACCCGGTTGTATCCTGAATTAACAATCCGGTCAAAGATCTCATCTAATGCCCCCGGACGAATATCGCAGGGATAAACCCGCAACCACACTGCTTGCACTTGAGGCCAAGTGCGTTCTCGGCAACGATTTAATTCGTCGTTGTGGGCTTTGAGGATTTGTTTGTAGTTTTTCTGGGCATCGGCATTCCCTTTTACCGACTTCTGGCGCAGGTTTTCTTTTTGAGCAACTGCCTCGGCGGTAAAGTGGCAATAATCGCCTGTTTCGGCTTTGACAGGCTGGCTGCCTAGCCAAAAACTGCTGGAAAAAGTAGTTAAGAGCGCCGCGATCGCACAGCGATAGAAATGCTCTTGGCACGGCGCTCTTTTGACAACACTATTGGGCATATTTAAGTCTATAATCTACAACCAGATTGGTACTTGCAGCCCCGATTGATTGAAAATTAACTGCTTAAGCACCCCGGTTTAAAGCCAATTCCACTTGCTTAAATTCGTATTCCAAGCGCTCCTTCAATTTTTCTGGTAAAGGACGGTTGGGATAGGAGCTATAGTGACCTGCCAAAGAGTTTAAGGCTGTCCGCATGGTAGTGAAGGAGGGTAACTTAGTCAAGGCGCTATCCCGACGGTAGCGAGAGGCAAAATCATAAATTTTCTGCCGTGCTTCACCCTGAGCAGCAGCCTTGTCTGGCGCATCATCTGGCAATTGAATTGCCGTTCTCAAGCTACTGAGCAGCGCCACGGTGTCCTGACGATAATCGCCAGTCAAACCAGTTGTACTACCTGACGAACAGCCAGTTAAACCAATTACAACAACTAAAAACAAGGCAAAAAGGCTTGATAAGTAGCGCTTCATAAGAATTGTTAAGGAAGATGAATCTAAAATTCACATTCCATCCTATCCTAGATTGGATACTTTGAAATCATCAATAAACCACTTGTTTTTAGAGTTGTCGTATTGATTTTGACCAATCGAGACTTCCGGCAATGCTAATCTAGAAAATCCGGTCTAGAGGGATCTCCTCAAACAACCCATCAGCTTCGGGAGGATTTCACGATTGGGTTATTAAAAAAGGGGATAGTTGACAAACTACCCCCCAATGCTTTATGAAATTTTCACAAAAGCTGAACTATTTAGACTGCTACAGCCTTCTTCGCAACAGCAGTTAATTCGCCCTTGGCATACTTCGCGGCAAAGTCATCCAGGGAAACCTGTTTGATCTTGCTCGCATTGCCAGCGCTGTGAAAAGCTTGATAGCGTTCAGCACAAACCTTTTGCATCAACTTGATGGAAGGCTTCAGGAAGTGGCGAGGATCAAATTCCTTGGGGTTGCTTGCCAAGGCTTCCCGCACCGCAGCAGTAATTGCCAAACGGTTGTCGGTATCGATATTCACCTTCCGCACCCCATTCTCAATCCCTTTTTGAATTTCTTCTAGGGGTACGCCATAGGTTTCGGGAATAGTGCCGCCATATTGGTTAATCAAAGCAATCAGATCTTCGGGAACAGAAGAAGAACCGTGCATGACTAAGTGGGTATTGGGTAAGCGGCGGTGAATTTCGGCAATTCGGCTAATTGCCAAAATTTCCCCAGTCGGCTTGCGGGTAAATTTATAAGCGCCGTGGCTGGTACCAATTGCCACTGCCAAAGCATCGACTTGGGTTTGTTCGACGAAATTCACCGCTTCATCGGGGTCAGTCAGCAACTGGTCGTGGGATAATGTCCCTTCAAACCCGTGACCATCTTCCTTATCTCCTTGACCGGTTTCCAAAGAACCTAGGCAGCCTAGTTCTCCTTCCACGCTCACGCCAATGGAGTGAGCCACTTTGACCACTTCGCGAGTTACGTTAACGTTGTACTCAAAGCTAGCTGGGGTTTTGGCATCTGCTTCCAGGGAACCATCCATCATCACGCTAGTAAAACCTTGGCGCATGGCAGAGTAGCAGGTGGAGGGGGAATTACCATGATCCTGGTGCATGGAAATGGGGATGTAGGGATAGGTTTCCACCGCCGCTAAAATCAGGTGACGGAGGAAATTTTCGCCAGCATAGCTACGTGCGCCACGGGAAGCTTGCAGAATCACGGGGCTATCCGTTTCTTTGGCAGCCTGCATGATCGATTGGATCTGCTCCATGTTGTTGACGTTGTAAGCTGGAATGCCGTATCCGTTCTCAGCGGCGTGGTCGAGTAACAGCCGCATAGGTACGAGCGCCATAGATAGTCCTCCTAAGTTAATTGTGGTTAGCCGAGTATTTCTAAACAAGCTTAATTCTTAGGATTATCTTAAGATACTTTCTCAACCGTTGGTCAATTATCTTGAAAGAAGTCTGAAGTCTAGGTTATTTCTGGGAATTTTATGGGTCGCCCGGGATTCGAACCCGGAACTATTCGGTTAAAAGCCGAGTACTCTACCGTTGAGTTAGCGACCCGCAGATGTTTTTTAGACAACGTTCATCACTATAGCACAGGTTAAAACGCTATGTAAAGCCCAAATCCCCAAAAAGTTGGCGATCGCGCCTAAAACCCTCTCCGAGCTACTTTGGCACGCATAAGTAAATCTACAGCGGGGGCGATTGGGCGAAACCCAGCGCTAAAAGCGATCGCTCGCACGGACGTAATTTCCACAGGTCGGATACCCCCAAGTGGCTGAAATATTCACAAATTTTCGGTAAAAATTCCCCAGCAACTTTATGCTTTCTTTACACAAAAAGCTTTAAACTAATCCGTACAAGAGCAAATTATATTCGGTTGCCATGATTCGCACACTTGTCAAATCTGCTTTTCAAACTGGGTGTCTGAGCGTTGCCTCAGAAAGCTTGATCCGCCAAGTGGTAGCAGCTAAAGGCTATCAATCCCCGGATATGGAAGCGTTGAATGTCCTCTATGAGGCGGTGAGCGCTGGGCAGATTCAACGAGAAGCGCGTTGCTCTATCGACCTAGGTTTTGGACGTAACTAAAGTGCAGCGGTTTTCCAATCCGGTTAGAATCGAGCTTCAGCCATTAGCGCCGTTGTAGAATCAACCGCAAATATTATTGACAACTGAATTACCAAATTGCGTTGTTCTAGCCTTCTTCCATCAGGGAGTCCCATTGTATCGGTAAAAACTCCCCCAAACCTAGAAAAATCTCTCGGATCGGGTAGGCGATCGCTTTTAGCGCTGGGCGAAGCCCAATCGCTTTTAGCGCTGGGCGAAGCCCAATCTCCAGGAGAAGATTAAAAACTGTTAAGATAGGACTAGAGCGAGGAAGGCACGCTGGCAATTCGCTACTTAACCAGTAAAATCCCTGAAGGAATTGGGCAAAGAGGTAGCGGATATTAGCGATCGCTGGAGAAATAATCAAATTTCTGCCTTTAGCACCATGTATTTAAGGTAAACTTTCAGATCAAGACAGCAACCTCAACCGCTATCGCCCCTGAAGCTAGTAGAATTACTACCTAAAGGGCTGCTGAATTCCAGCTAAACTCTCAAATAAACTTGGCAACCTCAATTCTGTTCTTATTAACTCCGGGGCGATCGCAAACCGCAATGACTGTGGAATTTGCACAAAAACTGTATCGAACTCAAGATGAGGTTGCATTGACGTTAAAAAATCGCAATAGCTATCTGCTCAGGAGACGCAACCCATGCTACACCGCAAGATTTATCAACTCTGTTGCGATGGTCGTGAGGTCTGTATTTTCTTGCGGGACCAACAACGTTGGATTGAACGCGCTCGCATTATGGACATTGAAGGGGATTTAGTCACCATCCGCTATGAAACCGATGAGGAAGATGAAATTTCTTCCTGGGAAGAAATGGTACGTCTAGAAAGTATTGGCGCAGTCAGTCAGAAACTAGCTTCTGTCTCCAGAGGCCATTTTGAGCCATTAGTCTCTGATGATTGTCCGGAAGCGGAACAAATCCGTCCCCGTTCCTCAGATTCTTCGGAAAGCTAACTTCTTTTTTCAGTTTCTCCGCATTCTCGCCCGTATTGCTCCCACAATTGAGTAATACGGGTTTTTGATTTAGCTTTACTTTCCTCAATACCTGGCTTTGCAAGGCATTGAGGAATTTCAAGTCAACTGCCCCACCCACAAGGGGATGGGGCTTGTAACTAGGAAACAGAATTTCCTGAAACATCCGGGGTATTG
>CAKZHE010000265.1 GCA_936920195.1 uncultured cyanobacterium
ATCTCGACTAGCACGAAACAACCTGGCTAATCTGCTTGGGGCGCTTTTGAACTCTGACATCAACTTTTACCTCATCACCGAAAAAGCGACGTATTTATTGTATGAATAATATCACTCAAAAAGGCACAAAGTCAACAGCCTAGGCAGAGCCTCTTGGTATCGGTTCCCAGGCAGAGCCTAGGAACCAGTTAGGTAAGATCAGACTGTTACCAACTTAGTTAGTGGAGGGATTAGCGATCGCTGGCAAACCAGGCGATTCTGATGAAGCTACCTTACCTGGTTTTTTACTAGGAGAGGCTTCGGGGGGATCTCCCACTCTTTTTGCTACTTCAATGCCATACTGCTCAAAAATTATGACTGGTACATTCCCGTTCATTTCCACTCGTTTCACCAGTAACTGGGAGTTGGCAATGCGTGTTCCCACAGGCACATAAAAGGGGCTAGAAGAGTTAGGTAACTTGACAATTACCTGCGTTACCCCACCTACCTGCACCACGCCAGTTACTTCAATACTTCTGGCTAACTCTGGTTCGGGAATGGTTGGTAACTCTGGTTTAAATGAAGGAGCCGTAGTTGGTTTGGGAGTTCCCGATGCTGTAGTTGGTTTGGGAGTTCCCGATGCTGTAGTCGGTTTAGGAGTTCCCGATGCTGTAGTCGGTTTGGGAACTCCCGATACTGTAGTTGGCTTTGGAACTCTAGATGGTACAGATGCGATCGCCGGTTTCTTCGTTGGAGATTGGGGCAAAGCCGGAAGTACCGGAGGTCTTCTCGCCGCAGGGTTTGGCAAACTAGGCAATCCTGGCTTTTTAACACTGGGCTTGCCGGGAAGTGATGATGGGGAAACTTCGATTTTCGGTTGGACTGGCAACAAAGCAAAGGGATCTTTCCGTCCTTTCGTGGTTTCTTTCAGCCGCTCATCCGGGTTAGTTCCTTGAACTAAACCAGGTACTGCTACCACTGGGGCTGGTTGTTGAGCAATTAAAGGCTGTTGGGGAGCAGTAAAAGGTTGACTTTTCGCAGTGGGGGATGCTGTCGGAGAAGCACCTGGAGAAGCCGATGCCGATGGAGAAGCACCTGGAGAGGGACTTTGAGCTGTGGTTGATGGTGCATCTCCTCCACAACTTCCCAGGAAGAGAGCCATCGTCCCAATTAAAGCCATCACAGCAGGTTTATTCATAACGCCTTTACCCTATAGCTCCGCAGCATTTTAGTTATCAAACCATCCCGATCCCAACCAAGAGAGGGAGTAAATTTACACTTCAATTATAGCGCTGAAGCCAGTGGGTTTTACGGCGATTTCTATAATACCCTATAAAATTGGCAACGTAAAATAGCGGTCATCCCAGTCTCTGTAAAAATTCTTAATAAAATTTCTCATCAAATCAGTCTAATCTGACAATTTAGCTACTTTATTGGGCGCAACGTAAAATTAGAGCTACGGGACTATGCCCAATCAAATAGTAGGGTTCGCTGAAAAGCCAGCGTTGTCAGCCTAAGCGTCAGCGTCTGGAGCCACCATCTGGCAGTTCAATACCCTAGACAGTTGACTTTGAAAACGTTGAGAAATTTAAAATGAGCAGTAATTTAGCCACCAAGTTACGCGAGGGAACCAAGAAAGCCCACACAATGGCTGAGAATGTGGGCTTTGTCAAATGCTTCTTGAAGGGAGTCGTCGAAAAGAACTCCTATCGGAAGCTAGTCGCCAATCTCTACTTCGTCTACTCTGCAATGGAAGAAGAGATGGAGCGCCTTCAGCAGCACCCCATTGTCTCCAAAATTTATTTTCCCCAGCTAAATCGGCAGCGGAGTTTGGAGCAAGACCTGGGCTTTTATTATGGCATTAACTGGCGGGACCAAATTGCCCCTTCTGAAGCTGCTAAAGCTTACATTGCCAGGATTAAAGAAGTTGGCGCAACTGCCCCAGAACTGCTGATTGCCCATTCTTACACCCGCTATCTGGGGGATCTCTCCGGCGGACAAATCCTGAAGGGGATTGCTCAACGGGCAATGAATTTGGCAAATGGAGAAGGAACAGCTTTTTACGAGTTTAAAGATATTCCTGACGAAAAGGCATTCAAAGCCAACTATCGTCAAGCGATGAATGACCTGCCGATTGATGAAGCCCATGCCGATCTGATTGTAGAAGAAGCCAATGCTGCTTTTGGCATGAACATGAAGATGTTCAACGAATTGGAGGGCAATCTGATCTTGGCAATTGGACAAATGCTGTTTAACTCAATTGTCCGTCGTCGGAGTGGTGGTAGTACAGAATTGGCTACGGCTGAGTAGTCTCTTAATTACGAATATTTCTGAAATGCGATCGCATTTCTTCAGGACAATCCTGGAAACTGGGTGTTGGTAAGTTAACTATCATCTAGTTTCTAGGATTGTTTGGTGAAGAGCGATTAATTTTGGGGAACTAATTTCGGCGTAGGCTTTTGAGCCGCAATACCTTTACTGTAAACTAGCCAGGTAAAGATGGCTACTCCCGCTTCTGTTCCCCCTAAGTCGTGTAGGATATGAAATAGGGCGTTGAAAGTTACTTGGGGATCGGTATAAGGATTGCCGCCAAATTTGTCCAAGAGAACAATAAAAGTTAGGTTGACTCCCACGGAAAAAATCGGCACAAAAATGATTTTCCAATCTTGCAGCACTTGATAGCCTCGATAAGTCAATACGGCAAAAACCAAAGTTAGGGCAATGTAGATCGGAATCTTGAAACTATCGTTATCAGCTTTGTACCCCAAAGGATACAAAATTGAGACAATTAACAAACTGATGGCAAAGACAATATTGAGTAACTTGGTGATATTGCTGGGAGTCTCCACTAAACCATCTGACCACAGAGCAAATGCTGAAATCAAGAAAAAGTAAAACATGAAATTCAGCATGGTAAAATCGTTTTGATAGTACCAGCACTGGGTAACGTGCCAACCGATTTCTGAAGCGATCGCCACCATAATAAATGCTAACCCTAGCTGGGAAGCAAAAATGGCTCTGGAGGGCAATCCTAAATTTTGCAAACCTTGATAAAAAATCCTCATTGCTAGAGGGATCAGGACAAAGGTGAGAACATGGGTAATAATTAATCCCAGTTTCCAACCGCCAGTAATACAGGTTCGCGGCAAATCAGTTCCGGGATCGGCAATTTCTGGCAAGATTGCCAAAACGTAACCAAATCCAGCTAAACCGATTAAGAAGCAGAGTCCAATAAAAACCAAATTGGCATTAAAAATCTTGCCATTGGTAGTTTCTTGCGGGTTTGACATAGGTTGAGTATTTGTTTGAAAGGACATAAAGCTTTGATGCCAGGGCTTAAGCAACTATCCTAGAAATAGGGGCAACCACGGGGGGATGGTTGTTGAGCTTGTCGAAACATTGCCCCTACCAAACGCTATATATAGATGGTCTGCTTAAGTCCGGGATGCTTTTTCCAATCATACTTTTATCAACCGATCTCTGCAAGCTTACTATGCCAAAAGCGATCGCCCTGCCAAATTCCCCATTTACAAAGTGCCTTTAAACAAACCTTGGGGACGGACAAGTAAAATGAGTACCATGATTCCCAGCGCCACACCGAGTTTATATTCTGAACCCAACCAGGGAACGCTAACTTCTTGGGCAATACCAATTACTAAAGCTCCAGCGATCGCACCATAGGGATTACCAATACCGCCCAAAATTACTGAAGCAAACATGGGTAGAATCAAAAACCAGCCCATATTTGGCCTAATTCCCGTAATTAAACCATACATTGCCCCACCCAAAGCCGTTAAACTTCCGGCAATAATCCAAGTCGAAATTACTACCCGCTCCACATTAATCCCCGATACGCGAGCTAAATCCAGATCGTCTGCCACCGCTCGCATCGCTTTGCCAATTTTGGTATTTTGTAACAAGAAATGCAGCGCCAAAATTGCTACCACGGCTAAACCCATGACAACAATGCGATAATAAGCCACCTTCACGCCAAAGATATCTAAGGCACTAGCCACTGGTAAATTGTAGGATTGGTTGCCGCTGCCCCAAATGAAAATAATTCCATAGCGGATAAACAAAGCTAGCCCAATCGAAATAATAATTAAAGTGGTAGAAGAGGCACGGCGATCGCGCATCGGCGACCATAAAACCTTTTCGCCCAATAGCATCGCCCCCACCGTCGCCACCGCCCCCACCACCATTGACAGCCAAATATTCACCCCGCTAATATTAGCTAACCAGGTAAGATAAGCCCCCAAAGTCATAAAATCGCCGTGGGCAAAGTTGGACAATCGTAAAATGCCATAGGTGAGGGTTAATCCTACCGCAGCCAAGGCAATAATGCTGCCCACCGCCACCCCATTGACAATTAATTGAGCAGTTTGCAAATCCATGCTTCCGCCATACTCCCAGATCTAAAGTTCTGCTAAAATGTTGTTTATGCGAAATTCAAAAATCAATCCTCAATCACTGTATAACATTTCCGGCTCGCCTCTCCCCCGATCTGAACAATCGTCAGGGTAGAAGAGGTGCAGAGAGCAAAGGCAGATTCCATAATATCAATAAAAATTTCATCCATGAAAACTGATAGCATATTTTACAATATCTTTCAAGAATTTCCCTTTGTCTTCTTTACGCTCCTGGGCATACCAACCGACACTACCAATCAATATCAATTCACTTCCCAAGAAATCAAACAATTAGCCTTTCGGCTGGATGGTTTATTTCTGCCCACCATCGCCGATTCTCAACTACCTTTCTATATTGTCGAAGTTCAATTTCAACCAGATCCCAATCTTTATTATCGTCTATTCGCCGAACTGTTCATCTATCTCCGACAATATCAACCGCCTCACCCTTGGCAATTAGTAGTCATTTACCCCAATCGCCAAACCGAAAGAGAAAATTCCCTCCATTTTCAACCAATCCTCCAACTTCCTAACATCACCCGCATTTACGTCAATGAACTGATTCCACCAGCTACAGGATCTCTACCGATTAAACTACTGCAACTAATCATTGAGCCAGAAACCACTGCCCAAGATTTTGCCAGAGATCTAGCCAGACAAGCCCAAACGGAAATTGACAATATTACCGTTCGAGAAAGCTTTATCAACCTGCTAGAAACCATCATCGTGTACAAATTACCCCAAAAATCCAGAGAGGAAATTGCTGCCATGTTTAATCTTAGTGACTTAAAACAAACCAGATTCTATCAAGATGTTTTTACTGAAGGTAAAGCCGAAGGTAAAGCCGAAGGTAAAGCCGAAGGTAAAGCCGAAGGTAAAGCCGAAGGTAAAGCTGAAGGTAAAGCTGAAGCTAAACAGCGAGAAAAAGCTTCAATTCTCAGAATGGCTAATCTAGGATTAGCCACAGAACAAATTGCTACAGTTTTAGATTTACCTCTGGCTGAAGTAGAAGCTACCATTGCCGAATCTCAACAAAATTAACTAAACTCAGACTAGACCTTAGCCCAGAATACACCAAAAAGTGATTGAGGTGCGCTATATAGTCCTGACTAGGCGGTACAAATACCATATCTCGGCAATAAGTCGTGAATCACAAAGAATTGATGTGCCTTCAAAGCATCGTGAAATAACTTCCAATGGCTTTTTAAAAACTCAGGATTGTAAGCTAGCTTGTTTCTATTTTCTTCATCTCCTTCAATCCCTAAAGCTGCATATTTCCAAGAATTTTGACCCCGGGCAGCGTAGGAAACTTGCGCGGCTCCAAAACTAAATATACCATCAGCGATCGCCTGCAACCATTTTTGGTGGCGATGCCTGCCTTTGTCATCAATAATAGTTTCTAAAAGAGTCCCAATAGTGGCTCGATCTTTTTCTGGCAATCCTGGGACTGTGGCATCAGGATCTTGCTGTAAATAACGCTGCATTGCTCGACACATTTGTTCGGCTGCTTCCAAAAAATCTTGCGGATTATCTCTGATAATCTTTTCCCCTCGTCCATTGGTATAACCCCACCGGAGAAAAGGCTTATCTGGATGGCTAAGAACTGCGCCATGTCCTAGGGGCAAAGCTTCAGTAACAAAAAAATTAGTGACGCGATTTCTTAAATTTCGGTCTGGCTTGCCTTTGGCATTAACCAAATTTTTGGCTTCGTTAATCCGATGATTAACTCCCACAAAACCTTGATGCGCCCAAGTATCGGCATAAACGTGCATGGTAATCCCTAGGCGATACAATCCATAGGGGTCGGTTTGCCGTTGAATGCACTCCCGCACCATATCTTGAGCCACATAGCTATTGGGACGACAAATCAGTTTATTAATAAAAGAGCCTGCGGGATCTTGCCCCGCAGGTAGATAGTTGTTTCCCGGTAAAAAATGAAACGGAATCCAGACGTAATGATTAGCTAATTCCAGAAAATTGCGGTAATCTAGCATTTTGTGGGCAGAGCTAATCCGACTATACATGGCTCCGTTATCGAAGTTAATTACCCCAGAATTAGTGGAATCATCAACATATTGGGCGCAGTAAGCCACAATACTTGCTTCTTCATGCTCAAAACCAGCGAGGCGGGCGATCGCGTAAGTTACCCCATGATGAAAGTCAATTTGCACGTTGGCGACTACAATAATAGTAGGAAAAACCAAGCAAGAGAGCGATCGCGCGATCGCTCTCGGAAATTTTCTCTGGGTTTCTTGACAAACTTTCCAGAGTATTTCTACCTCCTTTTGGTTTAGCCTGCTTCTTCCGTTAGTCTCTGTCCGAGAGCTACTGTACTTGTCCGGGTGGTTTCAGTCTGTTCCAAGGGGACAAATTCAATGTGATTTAGCATTGTCGTCACAAAGGCAAACAGCAAAAATGGTAGCGACAGTACCAAAATTAGCCCCACAGTCAGGATGGCATATATTTGCCTGGTGGTACTCCATAAAGCCAGTGCTGAGGCTAGGCTGATAAAAATAACGATTAACCAAATGATGATTTGACCGTAAATATCGCCGAAAGTGAGCGTGCAGACCATCCGGTATCTTTGCAATTTATCCATGACATTCCTCCCAATCCTCTAAAGTTCTACATTAAGGTTTTGATGCAGTTTTGGCTAATTTCTCAATATTTTTACAAAGCTTGCAATAAATCTTTACATCTCCCGATTCCTTTTCCGGGAGTTGGACTGCTTCATTTATCTGGTAGACTGGCGATCGCCTCCACTAATTCCTCCGGTTGGTGAATCAAAAAATCTGGTTCCATTTTTGCCAAGGCTACAGGTAAATTAAAGCCCCAACCCACGGAAATCACCTTAATTTGAGTTTTTTTAGCAGCTTCAATATCTCTAGTTTCATCTCCCACATAAATTACATCCTCTGGGCTAAAGTTTCCTTTCCTTAAGCAATTGGCAATTACCTTGCTTTTCCCAAAAATAGTTGTGCCAGAATAAACAAACTCAAATAAATCTTTCAACCCATTGATTTCCAAGAAATCCATCACATTTTCTTCGGAATTAGATGTGATTATCCCCAAGATATGTCCTTGTTGGTTCAGTTTTATTAGTGCTTCTTTCATCCCAGAAAAAGGAGATATATATTGAATTTGCTTGTTTAATTCTGTTTTGATCCTTCTGAGAATAAAAGGAACCTTAAAAATTGATATCCCAGATTGTTTAATAATTTGTCTGGGAGTTAATCCCTTTAATTCCTCAACTTCTTCCCGACTGACTCGCTTGTAACCAAATTCTTCCGCCGCTCCATTCGCAATGCCTAGGATGACATTGAGCGTATCGGCAACGGTGCCATCAAAATCAAAAATAATTACTTTTCCAGCCATTGTTCGGGTTTAAAGTAAATTTATTGTACTTTGGTATTGCTAATATAGAAGCATATTTGAGCTAAGGAGCGCCGACGGTGGGTCTATTTGATGATGTCAGTCGGTTTTTAGAAACCCGCTTAGAAGAATTTCTGCGGAACAATCCTCATCTAGAGTTACAGGCGCTAGAGGAGCAGCTGCGGGAACAGGAGAAAGACGTACTGCGATTAATTATCGATCTGCAAAAACAAGAAAAAACCTCCCAGGACAGTATTTTGGCAACAGCGGAAGAGATTAAACTGTGGCATAGTCGGATTGAAAAAGCCAAGGCAGCTGGCAAACTGGATTTAGCGCAAGCGGCTCAAGAACGAGAAGCCACCCTATTGCGACAAGGCAACCAACTCTGGGGGCAAATGCAAGGACTGAAGGCTAGAATTAAGCAGTCTAAGGATTTGCAGCAACAAATCCAAGCTCGCCAGCAGGAAGTTCGCATTAAGGCGGCACAAGTACAAACCGCCCGGGCTACTCCTAAGACTGATTGGGATACGACAGGATGGAACCAGAGTAATGATGGCACTAAATTTAAGGACAAAACCCTAGAGGAGAAATTCCGGCGCTGGGAAGCAGAACAAGAGTTGGAGCGCATGAAGCGCGATTTGAATAAATAAAAGACAATTTATTCACTTGGGTGGGAATGGGGGCGTTCAATGGTAAAGGAGATGCTGGAAGTTGAGCGCCCAGTGGCAGGAGTGGGCGGAAATTGAGATGGGGTATCCTGGGGGGCTGGTGGGGGCGCGATTGCCTCTGACTGTTTTTCGGTAGCCTGAAAGGGTAAGCTCGCCCAACCTTCGTAATTGGAAGCGATCGCCAAAAATGCTCCTCCTAGAATATAAACTGGCAGCGGCAGGGTAAAGTGTTTCGCCCACTGGTAAAGTTCGGCGATCGCAAATAAAACTAAAAAGCTGGCAATCCATACTTTCATAAAAACCTCAAGTTATGATGCTGGCTTCTTCCCAGATTAATATAGCGCTAAATTTCTGGCAAAACAATCTTTTGATTTAGGGACTCCAAATCATTTAGGATGGCAATGAATCGCTACCAATAGCTAAAAATGCTTGTAGATCCCAATCCCAACTTAACTCCTGCTACTGCCACCGAAATATCCGTAGCAGAATTGCGATCGCAGGCGATGGAACGCCTCCGCCAAGGCTTGCGGGAGGGGCAACAAAGTATGGCAGATTGGCAGGGAGGAGAATTAGCTGTTTCGGCGGTTCCCGGCGCTGGAAAGTCCACTGGGATGGCAGTGGCGGCGGCGCTGGCGGTGGCAAGGTATCAACTCAATAGCAAGCGGCAATTAATTGTGGTTACTTTTACCCGTTCGGCAGCCGCAAATATTAAAGCCAAAATTCGCTCCTGCTTGCGAGAATTATCTTTGCCAATTACGGGTTTTGCCGTCCATACTTTACACGGGTTGGCGCTGAATATTGCCACTCGCCATCCGGAACTTTCGGGTTTGAACTTAGAAAATTCCACTTTGGTGACGATGAATCAAAGTCACCGATTAATTCGCGATTGCGTAGAGCGCTGGATTGCCAATCACTATCGTCAGTATGTGGGATTGTTGGAGGGGGTGCAATTTGACGGGGAAGAGACAGAAAGATTGCGCCGCCAGTCGGTATTGCGAACTGAAGTGTTACCTAACTTGGCAAGTATTGTCATTCACGAAGCCAAAAGTTCTGGGTTGCTGCCAGGGGATTTGTGGCGGATGGCGGCAGAGACAATTGATAATTATGGAATTTTGGCGATCGCTGCCGGACTCTACGAACAATATCAATATTTGCTGCGATCGCGCAATTTAATCGACTATGACGAAATGATTTTGGCAGCGTTGCGCGTCCTGCAAAATTCCAGCGCTCGCCAAATTTGGCAAAATCAAGTTTTCGCCGTCTTTGAAGATGAAGCTCAGGATTCTACCCCCCTGCAAACGGAATTATTAGAAATTCTAGCTACTAACTCATCAGCACCAGAGCAATATCCCTTAGTAAAAACCACCAATTTAGTCCGCGTAGGCGACCCCAATCAAGCGATTAATTCCACCTTTACTCCCGCCGATCCCATTTATTTTAGAAGATTTTGTCAAGAATGTGCCAATCAAAATCTCTTAGCTACAATGGATCGGGCTGGACGCAGTTCGCCAATTATTATTGCGGCAGCTAATTTTGTTTTGGAATGGGTTAATCGTACCTACAGCGATGCAGAAAAAAAGCCCAAAGATAACCAAGAAACTGATAACTTAATTTCCAATTCCTTTTTCAGTCCCCAAGCCATTCGCCCTGTAGCTCCCGGAGATCCTCAAACCGATGCCAATCCAGCACCGACTGGCAAAGGCTTAGAAATTTACACCCCCAAAGACATTTATCGCTCAATAGAATTAATTGGCGAACGAGTAATTGCCTTATTTGCCCAAGAACCTTTAGGAGCCGCCGCAGTCTTAGTCCGAGAAAATCGCCAAGGACGGTTTATTGCCGAACAATTAAGTTATTTACAACGCCAACACAAAATTCCGGTTTATGAAGTTTCCGAAAGCGATCGCCATTCCCATGTTCCCGCAGAAATTTTAGCAATTCTCCAATTTATTGACCGTCCCCACTCCTCCGATTATCTCAAAACCGCCTTAGAAACCTTAGTGCGCCGCCAATTAATTCCCACCCAAGATCTTAATGCTCTAATTACCGAACCAGAAAAATTTCTCTATCCTGGTCCCCTCGATCCTCCCCAAACTATTCCCGTGAAAAAGGCACAATATTACTGTTGCCGTTTGCTGCGCGCCAAATTAGAACTACCTTATTTTCACTTAATTTCTTTCGTCGCCCTAACTTTAAAATATGACCAATCCGAATTAGCCACCGCCGAAAAATTAGCGGAAAGAATTGCCCAACAGGTGAGTACCAGCGGTTCCCTAGGAGCCGCCCTAAATGTGTTAAGAGAAATCGTCAGTTCCGAAAGATTTGAAGCCATTGATATCGAAGAAACAGAGGAGCGCTATACCAGACGAGGACAACTAACAATTATTACTATGCACAAAGCCAAGGGATTAGACTGGGATTATGTATTTTTACCCTTCTTACACGAAGATAGCATTCCCGGTAGTCCTTGGGTTCCCACCGGAGCGCAGTTTCTGGGAGATTTTACCTTAGCAGATGTGGCGCGCGCGCAGATTCGCGCTCGTCTCCACGGACAACCCATTCCCGATCCGGCAACAGCTTGGGAGCAGGCAGCGCAATTGAAGACAGCAGAAGAGTTTCGGTTGCTGTATGTGGCAATGACGAGAGCCAAAAGATTGCTGTGGATGTCTGCCGAAGCGCGGGGACCATTCCGCTGGAATACCTTTAGCGATCGCCGGGGAGACAATTTACAGGAGAAAAAAGCCTGTCCAGTTCTACCTGCTTTAACCAAACAATTTCCCCAATCAGCCATGAATAGTTAGAAATTTAAATGATACAAGACAATTATCAAAGATTAACTCTCACGAAAGTTATTGTAGGGATGTTTGCACCTGAGTCAAAAACCAAGCTCCCACCAATGTATTATCCATTTCGCGACTGCGCCGCAAACCTTCTTCCAGCAAGGCAATACTTAATCCTGGTAATATATCTGACTCAACAATCCGTTGACTGCCACCATTAGCAATAATTCTAAAAGCAGTAATTTGCGTCTTTTTGACATTGACTACCCAATATTCCCTCACTCCCATTTCTTCATACAGAAGACGTTTTTCTCCTAAGTCGTCAGATAAAGAAGTGTCAGCCACTTCAATGACTAAATCTGGAGGTTGATTGGTATCTAAATTAACTACAGAGCTTCCTGTTGGCGCTAGTTTGACTCGTTCCCCAATGTAGTAAGAAGCATCTGGTTGTGCCTCTCTTAAACCTGGTTTCCGATAACTACAGTTAATCAATAGTCTCATTGATATCGCTTTAGCAATACCAAATAAGTTGACTAATATGACAATAATTCCATTATTATCGGCATGGTCAGATCCAACTGGAGACATTTCAATCCTCATCTCTTCGTTGTAATAGTAGCATTTAGCTTTTTCATATTCTGGCTTTTCAACTTCCTGAATATATTCATCCCAAGTTACTTGGAACCAGGTATCAGTCGGTAGTTTTATTTGGAGCATATTCATAAATTACCTCGGAGATTGGCGGGGCGATCGCAGTATTTAGCTTGTAGTTTGATTTTGCTGTCTCTTATAACTAGAATATTGATAGTAGTAATGATAAGAATTAGTCGTGTAATTCTTGACTCCATTAGCAACTATCCCTAAGATTGGCGCACGAGAAATTCTTAATTCATCTAATACTTGAGCTAAGGCAGAACGGTTTGTCCTGCCTAGTCCAACTACGACAAACATTCCATCAGCACGAGCAGCTAGTAATCTGGCATCTGCCAAACCAATCATGGGAGGCGTATCAAAAATCACCAGATCGAAATTTGATTGAAATCCTTCGACTAAACTCTGCATTTTTTGTGATGATAGCAGTCTAGTAGGATCGGGAGGAATTTGTCCGGCAGTAATCACAAATAGACTGTCTTCCACCGGAGAATGTTGAATCAAGTCATCAACATTCATATCGCTAGAAATGGCATTGCTAAGACCCCAAACATTCGGTAAATCAGTTAATATATGCACTTGTGGTCTTCTCAAATCTGCATCTACTAATAGCACTCTCTGACCCATTGCAGCAGCGGCTTGGGCTAAATATGTTGCTACTGTGGATTTACCATCGGCGGGTAAAGATGAAGTCACTACCAAAGAACGAATTGGTCGATCTGGACTAAGAAAATACAAATTTGCGTGTAGTCCTCGAAAAGATTCTAAAAAGGGAGAAGCCGTATAATTAGACTGATTGAGCAAATAATTAGTTTGATTAGCTTCGACATTTTGAGTTTGCGGTTGTTTATGCGTCAGTTGTTTATTGAAAGGAATCATTCCTAAAACAGGCAGTTTAGTGCTATCTTTCAACTCTTCAGTAGAGTGAAACACATTATCTAGCTTGTCTGCCAAAAATGCGGCGGCGACACCTGCCAGTAACCCAGAAACTATACTCACAATCACGCCACGCGGTATATTAGGCGAGATCGGAATTCCCGGTTTTTGCGGTTCAGAAATCTGTTGCCAAGGTAATGTATTTCGGGCTGACTCAATTTGTAAGGCTTCCTGGACAGCTAGGAAGCGAGTTAAACTGTCGGTGGCTACCTGTAGTTCTCTCTGTAAATCTGTATACTGGCGAGCCACGATTGGCAGCTGTTTGATATCTTGATTGAGCAAGCCTTCAAATTGGGCGATCGCTGCATTGCGAATTTGCAATATTTGCAATTGACTTTCGGTTTGGATCAGTTGCTGGGTTAAAGCTACTCGGATGCTATTCGGAGAGGTGCTTTGAGGATTTATACTGCTATCAGCAGTGCGACTGCCGATGACTTGTTGTGCTTCTTCTCGCAGCAAGGGTAACAGGTTTTGCCGTTGTTCTTGTAATGTTTTTAGACTAGGATTATCGGGCAAAAAACGGGCTGATTCAATGGCAATTTTGGTTTCTACTTCTTGCAGTTTAGCTAGCAATTGCTGGTAGCGAGGAGCTTCGCTCAGTGCTGATGCTGTCATAGCTTCCTCTGGTGATAGTCCTAGCTGTTTTTGCAGATTGCTATAAAGCGATTGAGCTTCAGTAAGCTGGGTTTGAGTTTCTTGGCGCTGTTTGTTAATATCGTTCAACCGTGTAGAGAGGAGTTGTCCTTGAGTTTGGGGATCGAGGAGTTTGTATTCTTGCCTAAATTGTTGTAATTTGCCCTGAAGCTTATCAACTCGTTCCCGAAGTTTCGGCAGTTGGTCTTCGACAAACTGAATTCCTTGTTTAACACTAGTTTGTTGCTCTCGCGCTGAATATTTAATATAACCGCTAGAGATTTGATCTAATACGAATTTGACTTTTTCTGGATCGGAATCTTGATAACGTACTTCTAGAATTTTGGTGTCTCCGATTCGGACAATTATCAATTTACTTAGCAAATTACCATAATTAACCTCTGGATATTTTTCTTGAATTTTTTCGATAATTTGACCCATCAACTGGGGACTGGATAAAACTTTGATTTGAGTGGAATAATCCATTCTTTCTGATGCCCCACCACCATTAATTTTGCTCAGACTTTGGTTTAGTTCGTCAAATTTGTCCCCGCCCATGATTGGTCCAACTAAAAGTTGGAATCCACTTTGGTAAATGGGAATTTCTCGAAAAGTGTTCGCTGTCAATCCAGATGCCACCAAAACTCCTACTCCGGCAAATAGCAGCCAGCGGCGGCGCAAGAGGGCGATCGCTTTTGCCCCATCAAATCGCCCTTCATCTCCACTGGGCAGTCCGATGGCAGGGGCAGAAAATGATCCTTCTGGTTGGCTATTCCGCTGGGGAATCGAAGGTTGAAAATCTTCTCTAGAATTCATTATTTCACTCCTGCTTCCTTAATAGGGGGTTTGACCCCTCGTATAGAGATAGAGAAATATAGAGTATAATATAAGCAGTTACATATACTCCAACAAATCCTAGCTTTGTTTAGGGGGGAATAGTCTGGTGGAATATGAATAGATCTCATGTCTGGATTTTGTGGGTTGCTTCTAGTTTAATTGTATTTAATTCTAGAAATTAGAATTTTAAATGGCCTTTGAGTGAATATTAGGGGAGGAAATTTTTTCAGATATCTCCTTTTGGTAGCTTTCTAGAGTTTATACTAAATTTACCCAAACTCTCGAATGCCGCACCATAGTAATATTACGAGGCGAATATTCTCCTAGCAATGTTACTCGGTTGACACTGACCAGTAGTAGAAATTAAAGTGGAGAGCATTAGCTGAGGAAAACTGTTGATATGAGGAATACTAATAGTTGCAAAGGCTGTAAATTTGCCAGATTGTGTATTATTACGCAGTTTTACCCACCAGACTATGCAGCTACCGGACAATTAATTGAAGAATTGGCGAATCAGTTAGGGGAGATGGGGTTTGCAGTTGACATATTTACTGGGCAGCCCGGATATGCTTTCGATCAAGAATCTGCTCCAGCTAGAGAAAATTTAGGGGCGGTGTCAGTACAGCGATCGCGCTCTACTAGGATTTGGGCTAAACGACTGCGGGGGAAAGCAATTAGCGGCATATTATTCTGCTTGAGAGCGGGATTGCATTTGCTGAAAATCCTGCTCACCAGAGATAAAAAAACTGCTGGGAGCAATGTTTTAATTGTGACGACAGCCCCGCCATTCTTGCCAATATTAGGATATCTCGCTAATTTATGCTTTAATTTACCCTATATTTGCGTTTTGTACGATATATACCCAGACATTGCGGTGGAATTAAAGGTTGTTTCTGCCCAAAGTTGGTTAGTACGCGGTTGGAATCTGATTAATCGTGCCATTTGGAAACGGGCGATCAAAATTGTCGTCCTGAGCGACTCAATGAAAAATAGGGTAGCGGCAAAATGTCCAGAAATCGCGGATAAAATCGCGGTCATTCCCACTTGGGCAGATCCTAATTTGATCGTACCCATTCCCAAAGCGCAAAATTGGTTTGCTCAACAATTCAACATTGTTGATAAATTTACTGTCCTCTACTCTGGCAATATGGGTAGGTGTCACGATCTGGAGACAATTTTAGAAGCTGCCACCAGTTTACGCTCCGAACCAATTCAATTTGTCTTCATCGGTAACGGGGCTAATCGACCAGCATTTATTGAGAAAGTTAAGAATTTGGGGTTGGAAAATTGTCTGTTTTTACCTTACCAGGATAAAAAAGATCTCCCCTATTCGTTGACTGCTTGCGATCTATCTTTGGTCAGCATTAAGTCAGGAATGGAAGGTTTAGTTGTACCTAGTAAGTTTTATTCAGCTTTAGCGACAGGGCTACCTGTAGCGGTAATTTCTGGCAGCAATACCGATCTCTATCAGTTAGTCAAGAAGGCTAAATGCGGTGGAGCCTTTACTAATGGCAATAGCAGGGGTTTAGCTAATTTCATTCGCTACTTAGCTGCGGATAGGGAAGTTGCCCAACAGATGGGAAATTCTGGACGTTCTTATCTCCAGGAAAATTTTACCCTGGAAATTGTGGCAAAAAAATATGCCCAAATTCTGTGCAGTCCGGATTTAGAGCTAATCAATGTAAGAGAGCTAGCGAAAGATCCCAAATATGTTCAAGAAACCTAAACCTCGCAAGAAGGGATTTAAAATTAATCCGAGAGTATCGCCAATTCCAGCTACATCAGAAGGCGTAACTACAACAATGTCATTCCTTTGTAAGATTGGGTTAGTGCGGTCATCTATACCGCGACTGAAATCGACCGCGATCGCCTGTTTGGAAACAGTACCATTTTCGTTGACATGAATCAAATCTACGGTAGTCCGAGCGCGTTCGTTAAAACCGCCAGCGGCGAGAATCGCCTGGTTTAAAGGTGTATTAGGCGGCACATCAATCGCCCCCGGTTTAGCAACTTCGCCAACTACACTAACTTTAATTTTATCAGGAGAAAAACTAGCGTTGGCAATTTGAATTGCTTCGGCGGGATTAATTGCTACCGCTGTTGGCACGGCAATAGTATCGCCGTCTTGCAAGATGATGTCTTGACTAATATCTCCGGTTTGCAATAATTGCCATATATCCACATTGATAATTTTTTCCGCACCAGATCGAGCTAGGCGGCGAATCTGAATTTGGCGAATATCAGCTTTGGGAGTAATGCCACCAGCAACTTGCAAGGCTCTGGTTAAGGTAGGTGGACTGCTTCCGGCACTACTAGATGTAGTTGTACCAGAATTACCACCTTTGTCAGAACTGACAGGATAGGGACCGGGGCGAAATACTTCCCCAACTATGACTACTTTAATTGGTTCGGTAATTTTACCTGTAAAGTTAACTGTAGCTAATTGGCGATTTTCTGCTAAGTTAATGTCAGCAATAGTGGGTAGAAAAACTGTATCGCCATCTCGCAAGACAATGTTTTGCCGCAAGTCGCCATTTTGGGATAATTCCCAAAGGTTAGCATCAATAATTTGGTCGGGACTACCTAACTGTTGCCGCCGCACCTGTACCCGCCGCAAATCGGCGCTTTGAGTTGTGCCTCCAGCTAGCTGAATTGCCTGGGTAATGGTAGGAAATTGCCTGCCGTCGGCGAGGGGGATGGTGTAGGCTCCAGGACGATTAATTTCCCCGGCAATGGCAATGGTGAGGGGACGGGCGGAGAGCAAACTAACTGTGAGAATGGGACGTTTAACGTAGCGAGCGTAACGTCCAGAAATTTCGGTGGCGGCTTGTTGCAGTGTCATCCCCTGGACTAGGATACCGCCGATGATGGGGAGATTGAGACTGCCATCAACTAAGACTTGATATTCGCCGTTATATTCGGGGACATCAACTACGTCTAGGCGGATGCGATCGCCTGCTCCTAAAATATAGGCTGATTCTGCGCGAATCTCCCCCAAGGGCTGAGAGGAATTGGGGAAAATTGGCAATGTAATCGGGGTAATTTGAATTTTGGGGATCGTCGGCTCTTGGGCAAAAGATGGTAATGGGGCGATCGCTAAGGCTAGCAGAGTCAAACCACCGATTAATTGGGGATTTTGGCGCATAGCAATTTTGTTGGCAAGAGGATTAAAATTCTAACTACAGCTAGAAGAAAGTAAATTGATTGACTATCCCGGATTAAGGTTGCCAGTCGAGATTAATCTTAATAGCCCTGCTGCTAGGGCTGATTTTTGCGACTCGATGGCAGAACCATTTTGGAACCATTTGTAATAGTCTGGGATTACCCAATTGTCCGCCTACCATTTTACCAAAAATAATTGGTTTAAAGCCCTGCCCTTTAGGGCATAAGAAGCTATACTAGAATCCTACGTTGTCGGGGCATCGACCGTTAGGTTAGGTGATGTAAGACGGGCTACGCCTGCTGTCACTGTTTGACCCTAGAATCCTCTGGGCTTTAGCCAGAGGAGTATGTCAAGGTCTTTGGGATATTTGGGGGTTTCTGAATTCTGTCCCCTTTTTCTCTCCTCCCATTGTGGCATCCCTGATTTTTTAATCTCAGCAAATAACCCTTCTGAACAGGAAGAATTATTGTGTCAGTATTGCCAGTTTCCCAATTATTGCCTGAAGATACCCAAACAACTGCTCCCCCAAATACTAATTGGTGGCGCGGACGGGGAATAATTCTTTGTGCCTTAGCTATGGCGATCGCGCAGCACGATCCAGCTAGGGCATCGCAGTTAGCGGTTTTTGGTTCGCCGGGGACTGGAAAATTAACTATTGATTCGACTAAGTTGGGACAGTTCCAAGAGTTCCAACAGCGAAATATCATCATACCAGCGGCAGTAAGGGCGGCGATCGCGGCCTCTTCTACTCCCTCTAAACCAGGATTGAGCAATCCCCCCCAAGATTCTCCCAAGCCAGCGGGATTGCCGAGAATTGAAAACCCAATCAGCGATCGCCCGGAAGTAAGGCAGAATTTCAACCCGATTCCAACGGCTGCCGCGAGCGCTCGCCCGGAAGTACGTCAGAATTTCAACCCGATACCAACGGCTGCCACGAGCGATCGCCCGGAAGTAAGACCAAATCTCAACCCAATGCCAACGGCTGCCGCGAGCGATCGCCCGGAAGTAAGACCAAATCTCAACCCGATGCCAACGACTGCCACGAGCGATCGCCTCCAAACTCCCCAAAGCGATCAAATCACCCAGCAACCAGGAAACTTCCGACTGCCACTCCCCCCTGTCAGAGTTTGCCGCTACTGTTATACCACTGGCGGTTCCAGCATCAGTACCCCCACTGCCTTTGGCGCGCAAGGAGGAGATGGGTTTGTGGGGGCAAGCTATCAATCTAGAGCCAGGTTTACCAATACCAATGATGGCGGGGTGGGCGTGGGATTTGGATTAGGGGAAAGAGAACAAGCCGTTGCCCTAGAAACTACAGTTAGCTCTTTTTCCACCTTCCGACAAGGATTTGGTACAAATGGCAGCGTTAGTTTCAAAATCCATCACCTCTTCCCAGATAAATTAGCGATCGCCCTAGGGGTAGAAAATGCCATTACCTGGGGCAATCCCGATGGTGGCAGAAGCGTTTATGGCGTAGTCACCAAAGTCTTCCAACTCAACGAAAATCTGGGAGAATCATTTAACTTTCTCACCCTTTCCGTCGGCTTGGGGGGTGGGCGATTTCGCTCCGAAAAAGATGTTACCAACCGCATCGGCTCCGTGAATATATTTGCTAGTACAGGGCTAAAAGTTGTTAACCAGCTATCCCTAATTGCCGAATGGACTGGTCAAAATTTAAATTTTGGTGCTGCCATTACCCCCTTTCCCGATTTACCCCTTGTGATTACCCCCGCCCTTGCCGATTTAACTGGCTCTGCTGGCAATGGTACGAGGTTTATTTTGGGAGTTGGTTATGCTTTTTCTTTCTAAAAACTATCTTCGGGAGTGTCAAACCTATGAACCTTAAACTGCTCTCTATTCTGGCAATTACCTCTCTGGCTGGGAGTGCGATCGCCCTCCCTACCCCCGCTCAAACTGGCAATGGCTCCGACATTACCGGAGCTATTGTCACTGGTAGCGATATCACTGGCGGCGGTTTTGCCCCCTTTGGCGGCTTTGGCGACCTATTTTTCAGTTCCAAAGAAGTTGGCGATGCTGTTAACATTGCTGCCGCATCCATCAATACCGAACTGGCTTCGCAAACCTTTCAAGTGGCTTCAACCAACAACCTAACTATTCCTCGTTCCATCCAAATTAAACAAAATTTAGTTAGCCTGCTGACAAATGCTGAAAATGCCGATGCCAGTGCCATCCAACTACAAAACAGTCTAGAAAACATTCCTGGCGCTCCCGATCCTGCTGCCATCCGCAATCTAGTTTCTAGCTTAAAAGGATTAACCGCCTCCGATAAAGTTAATCCCGCTCAGTTTGTCGCCGTCATTAACGCCTACAATGCCATCATCGATCGGAGCCACGATCAATTTCTGAACAATATGCCCGAAGAATTACGCACCGTGCAATCCGTATTATCCAGCTTGTTAACCGCTGCCTATAGCGCTAAATAAAATTGCATGGCCAAGCCAAATTCTCCCGAATTAATCATCGAAGCAGGGCGCACCGAAAGGCAATACTGGCAGGATCTTTGGCGCTATCGAGAACTATTTTATTTCCTCGCATGGCGCGATATCCTTGTCCGCTATAAACAAACCATCATTGGCATCGCCTGGGCATTAATTCGCCCCTTATTAACTATGCTGGTTTTTACGATTGTATTTGGCAACCTCGCCAAATTACCATCAGAAGGTGCGCCCTATCCAATTATGGTCTTTGCCGGAATGTTGCCCTGGCAATTCTTTGCCAATGCTCTGGCAGAATGCAGCAACAGTTTAATTAGTAATAGCAATTTAATTTCCAAAGTCTATTTTCCCCGGTTAATTATCCCTGCCAGTGCCGTCATCGTCAGCTTTGTGGATTTTATGATTTCTGGCATCATCTTACTAGGGCTAATGGCATGGTATAATTTTATCCCGACTTGGCGGATTATTACCTTACCGTTTTTTATTGCGATCGCCTTTGCCGCATCAATGGGAGCCGGATTATGGCTAGCCTCCCTCAACGTCAAATACCGGGACTTTCGTTACATCGTGCCATTTATCGTCCAATTTGGCTTGTATATCTCCCCTGTGGGATTTAGCAGCACCATTGTCCCCGAAAAGTGGCGATTACTATACTCTTTAAATCCCGTAGTTGGTGTCATTGACGGCTTTCGCTGGGCAATTTTAGGCGGCGAATCAAAAATCTATTTCCCCGGATTTTTACTTTCCCTAACCTTAGTAGGATTGATTCTAGGCACGGGGATATGGTACTTTCGTAAAACCGAAAAAACCTTTGCTGATGTTATTTAATTTAGATTTCCTACCAGGAATGTTTCTGCATGAAAAAAGTAGTAGATATTGCAAGCAATTGGTTAAATCAAGCAACAGAAAATCCAATCGAAGAATAAGAAAAACATGGAACAATATGGCGTGACAGTATGGTTTACTGGTTTAAGTGGTGCAGGTAAGACCACTATTAGCTCAGAAGTAGCCAAGATTCTCAGATCCCAAGGATATAAAGTTGAAATTTTAGACGGAGACACAATCCGCAAAAGTTTAACTAAGGATTTAGGTTTTAGCAGAGCCGACAGAGATGAAAATATTAGAAGGATTGGTTTTATTGCCAATCTGTTGACCAGGAACGGTATAATCGTTTTAGTCGCTGCTATCTCACCCTATCGTCAAGTCAGGGAAGAAGTGCGACAAACCATTGGCAACTTTGTGGAAGTGTATGTAAATGCTTCCATAGAAACTTGCGAAAAACGCGATGTCAAAGGACTGTACAAAAAATTCCGGGCTGGGGAAATTAAAGGTTTTACAGGAATTGACGATCCTTACGAATTCCCCCTCAATCCCGAAATAGAATGTCAAACAGAGCGCGAGAATTTAGAACAGAGTGTGGAGAAAATTATCAATAAAATTAAAGAACTACAGGTTAGCAATTCCTTGTCTTTAGGATGTCAGCCATGAGCGATACTGTCATCCAGGTGGAAAACTTGGGTAAAAAATATATTATTGGACACCAGAAACCGGAAAATTATACAGCGTTACGGGATGTAATTGCTCATGGGGTTAAGTCTTTAGGGCAAAAATTGCTGCAACCTTTAGGTAAAAAAACTGCCGATCCAGCGTTTGAGGAATTTTGGGCGCTAAAGGATGTATCATTTGAAATTAAGCAGGGCGATCGCGTGGGCATCATCGGACGCAACGGAGCCGGAAAATCCACCCTCTTAAAAATCCTCAGCCGGATTACAGAACCAAGCTGTGGTAGAATATCTATCAGAGGGCGAGTCGCTAGTCTCCTAGAAGTAGGTACAGGCTTTCACCCGGAACTTACTGGCAGAGAAAACATCTATCTAAATGGTGCTATTTTAGGTATGAGCAAAGTTGAGATCAAAAGGCAATTTGATGAAATTGTCGCCTTTGCCGAGGTAGAAAAGTTTCTCGATACGCCTGTAAAGCGTTATTCTTCCGGGATGTATGTGCGGTTAGCCTTTGCAGTAGCCGCCCATTTAGAACCAGAAATTTTAATTGTAGATGAAGTTTTAGCCGTTGGTGATGCTCAGTTTCAAAAGAAGTGTTTGGGAAAAATGGAAGATGTATCAAAAGGAGGGAGAACAGTATTATTTGTGAGCCATCAAATGTCGGCAGTTACTCGGCTATGCGAAAAATGCTTATTATTAGATCGAGGAAATTTAAAATTAGATGGAGATGTTTATGCAGTGACTAACAAATATCTACAATCGGATTTAGGGACATCTGCCGAAAGATCTTGGTCAGATCCTAAAACAGCACCAGGTAATGATATTGTTAGATTAAAAGCAGTAAGAGTTGTTTCTAATGGTTCAATTACGGATACAATTGATATTAGTCATCCGGCAACAATAGAAATAGAATATTGGAATTATGCCTCTGACAGCCAATTAATTTGTGGATTGGCTTTTCTAAATGAACAAGGCGTAATTCTATTTGTTTCTAACGATTTTAGTAGACAGACAAAATCGCTAGGCATATATAAATCTATGTGTGCGATCCCAGATAATTTGCTTGCAGAAGGTCAGGTGAAAGTATTAGTTCAGATTTGCAATGCTCAACACCTAGATGAGATTTACATTTTAGAACATGATGTTATTGCATTTCAAGTAGTAGATACTAAACGTTTAGAGACTTTAGCAGAAAAGTGGGGAGGGCATATTCCTGGCTTAATTCGACCACAGTTAAATTGGCAATCTTTATTATTACAAAGACTATGACAAAACCTAGAATAGCAAATTCTATTGCTCTAATTAAAAATATAAAGATTGCTAAATCTTTTTTCTTCAAACTTTTTTTAAAATTGAAATTGGTTGTTAATAAAATTATATTGTTTTTCATTGAAAACCTAGCAGAAGTCGAAGCCTCTCTATCAGAACCTAACTCACCAATATATATAAGGCGTTTGTATTTGCAAATAAGAAGAGTAAAGTATGGAAACAAAATATTTATCGGAAAAAATTTTATCCTATTTAGATCGGATAACCTGATACTAGGAGAAAGATGTGCATTAGGCCACTGTGTAATAATTTCAAATCATGGTAAGATTGAAATAGGTGATGATTTTATTGGTGCTACGGGATTGCATATAAATTCTGGAACGCACAATCCAAAAACTCTAAAGCCTCAGTGTTTACCTATTGTTATTGGCAATCGAGTATGGTGTGGGATCGATGTAAAAATTCTGGCTGGAGTAACAATAGGAGATGATGTTGTAATAGGTGCGGGAAGTGTAGTTTGCAAAGATATTCCATCTAATTCAATTGCTGTTGGAGTTCCTGCTAAAGTTATCAAACCTTTAAATCGAGACTCTGAAACTTCAATTTGGACTTGGGTTGATAAATGAAAAAAATAAATTTCGATAACCCCTGTAACAATAAACACTAGACATCTCTAAAATGAATTACAATTCTCTGCCCTCTCAATTTATTCAGCTTGTCTATGAGCAAGTTTTAAATCCTTCCTATCAAACTCGATTTAGGGCATTAAAGACCAGATTTTTTAATAAATTATCGAGGATGATTTTAAAATTTGGCGATCCCCTTGTTAAATATAATATAGCTGGATTTGACTTACTTATTCCTTTCTCTCATACATTACCTATTTTATTGAGAGAACATCTTTTATATGGTTCAAATTTGAGTAGAATAGCAAAATACATTAAAGACAAATATCAAAACCTAACATTTATAGATATTGGAGCTAATATAGGTGATTCCGTTGCCATTTTAAGAAAAGAAGCTGAATTTCCGATTTTATGTATAGAAGGCAATGATAAATTTTTCTCAATATTAGAAAAAAATGCCGCTCTATTTTCAGACATATGTATCGTTAAATCTTTCGTGGGAAAAGATAATCAAATTGTTAAAGAAACTAATATTGCAGAAGGTGGAGGTTCAGCTTATTTAATTAAAGATACAGGATCGCAGAATACAATTGAAATAAAAAAACTGTTAAATATATTAGAAGATTATCCATCATTCTTGCAGTCTAAAATGCTTAAAATTGACACTGATGGTTTTGATAATAATATTATTAGAGGTGCTGAAATTTTTATTTCAAAGATAAAACCGGTGATATTTTTTGAATATAGCCCCTGGCATTTAACCCAACAGGGAGATGATGGACTTAGTATTTTTGATTATTTGAGAAATCATAATTATTTTGATTTATTAATTTACGATAATTTGGGATATCTTATGCTATCTGCCACAACCAACGACTCAAATCTATTAAAAGACTTGCATCTGTACTTCTTAAAGTTCTTAAGCAGAACTAAAGAGCGTTACTGTGATATTTGTGTCTTCCATAAAGAAGATACTGAGTTGTTTAATTTCATCAAACATGAAGAAGTTAGTTTTTTTAAATCTCTATCGCAATAAAAATTGATATGACTTGCAATTTTCTTTTCTCTCAATTTATTCAATTTGTCTATGAACGAGTTTTAAATCCTTCCTATAAAACTCGACTAGATGCCTGGCAAACTAATTTTTGCGTCAAGTTATCTAAAACAATTTTAGAATTTAGCGATCCTTTGGTTCAATATAATATAGGTGGTTTTGATTTACTCATTCCTTTTTCTCATGCGTTACCAATTTTCTTCAAAAAACATCCTCTCTATTCTCTGAATCTTGGTAGAATTGCTAAATATGTACATCAAAAATATAATAATCTATGCTTGATTGATATTGGTGCTAATATAGGTGATTCCGTTGCCATTTTGAGAAAAGAGGCTAAATTTCCTATTTTATGTATAGAGGGAGATGACACATTCTTCCCGATTTTGGAAAGAAATGCTGTTTTATTTCCAGATGTATATACCGTTAAATCTTTTGTTGGCAAAGTTAATCAGAGAATCGGCGGAAATTCTGTTAAAGATAGTGGCGGTTCAGCGTATTTAACCAGAGATGCCGGCTCAGAAAATACAATTGAAATAAAAAATTTACCAAATATATTAGACAGTTATCCATCATTTTTAGAGTCTAAAATGCTTAAAATTGATACTGATGGCTTTGATTGTGAAATTATCAGAGGTTCTAGTGATTTTTTATTAAAAGCTAAACCGATAATCTTTTTTGAATATAGTCCATTTCTCTTATCTCAACAAGGCGACGATGGACTTAGTATTTTCAGCTATCTGCAAAATCATGACTATTTTGATTTATTAATTTATGATAATTTAGGATACTTACTGCTGTCTACAACAACTGACAATTTGAGTTTGTTGGAAGACCTACACCTATATTTTTTGAGCAAAAAATTAGAGCGTTATTGTGACATTTGTGCTTTTCATAAGGAAGATACGGAACTATTTAATTTTATCAAACATGAAGAAATTAATCTTTTAAAATCTCTATAGTAATAAATATTTGACATGAACTTTCTTAACCTTGGCTGCGGACAAAGATTTCATCCTGACTGGACTAATATAGATTTTAGTTCCACGAATGAAGGGGTAATTGCTCATAATCTTAATCAGGGCATCCCCTTTCCTGATAATTTTTTTGATGTCGTTTATCATTCTCATGTTTTAGAACATTTCTCGAAAGCAGAAGCAGAATTATTCCTGAAAGAATGTTATCGAGTTTTACGTCCAAAAGGTATAATCAGGGTAGTTGTTCCTGACTTAGAAAATATTGCCAAAACTTATTTAACTGCTTTAGAAAAAATTGATTCTGGGGACTATGAATGGATAGCAAACTATGAATGGATATTATTAGAAATGTTCGATTAAACAGTGAGAAAATTATCAGGAGGAGACATGAAGAAGTATCTTTTGAAAGAAAGAATTGATAATCAAGAATTTGTAATCAATCGTATGGGTATAGAAGCAAAAAAAATAATTGAACTTGGCATAAAGTATAGACAAAAACCTCATTCAATATCTTTACCAAAAAATAAATTAAAAGAGTTATTAAAGCATCTTTGCGAGCTTTTTCGCTATCCAAAATATCGTCGAGAAGTTTTAATTAAGAAGCAGTAAATAGGACTGTTTACAGACCTCATTCTCTTTTTATGGAGGGTGTTAAGTCTACTTAATTAACATAAACTTTCTTAGTTACATTTTTTACCCACTGCCATCTACTTTTTTTCCATGTCCAAGAAAATTTGTACCCATTGGTCAGATTTGTGTGGTATGCTAGTCGTATAAATTGAGGTTATAAACTATGTTAATTCATATTCACATTCCCAAAAATGCTGGTACTACTGTAGACTCAATTCTAAAAAGAAATTTTGGGGAACGTTATTATGACTTTTATACTGACAGGAATGGAAAATTTTTAACTCAATCTGAATTCATTCAGTTAGTTAAAAAAATCCAACCTTATACTGATGTTCTTTCTGCACATGATATTCATCCTTTAGAGCAAGAAACATCTAAACAACTTGAATTGAACTACTTTACACTGATTCGACATCCAGTAGAACGAGCCAGGTCTTTATATTACCATGAAAGAAGAAATACGGGAAAAAACCATATTTCTCAAAAATCATTTCACGAATATGTTCAAGAAAGATCAAAAGAAGATCGAGCAATTAGTAATTGGCAAACTTATAATATTGGCGGAGAGGCTGATTTTTTTAAAGCAAAGAAAATTTTGGATAATTTTGCTTTAGTCGGATTAGTTGAAAAATTTGATGAATCCCTTTTATTACTGCGTGAGAAATTTAAAAAAGGCTTAAATAAAAATAAGCTAATTAATCTGAATATTTTTTATCAACAGCAAAATATTTCTCAAAGCAAAATAGTAACTGAACCAATGGGAGAAGAAAAAACCTTAGAAAAACTGATAGAAATGAATCAGGAAGATTTACAGCTTTTTGAATATGCCTCTACTCGCTTAAATATAGAAATAAGTAAAATTAATAACTTTCAAATCCAGAAAAATATCTTTCAAACCACTAATCTTCTGTATAATAGGGTCAATCAAATCAGATGGTCATTAAAATCTCTCAACTAATTTTAGTTTAATGTTTCCCGAATCGCCTAGAATTTCAATAGTTACTCCTTCATTTAACCAAGCTAAATTTTTGGAGCTAACTATCCAAAGCGTTCTCAACCAAAAATATCCCAATTTGGAGTATATTGTTGTTGATGGTGGCTCAAAGGACGAAAGTTTAGATATTATCAAAAAATATGAAAAGGATTTCTATTTTTGGTGTAGTGAATCAGATGATGGACAATACGATGCCATTAACCAGGGCTTTTATCATGCTACCGGAGAGATTATGGCATGGATAAATAGTGATGATATGTATTTGCCTTGGGCATTAAAGACTGTAGCTAGTATTTTTTCTCAGTTTCCTCAAGTAGAATGGCTAACTACAGCACAATTAGGTTTATGGGATGCCCAAGGGTTTTGTGTGGGGTTTTATCCTGTTGTTGGTTATAATAAAGAAGCTTTTCTCGATGGTGGCTATGTACCTTGGGGAAAAGATAAATTCGGGTTTTCTCTGGGTTGGATTCAACAAGAATCAACTTTCTGGCGGCGTAGTTTGTGGGAGAAAGTAGGAGGGTATATTAATACTGAGTTTAAACTAGCTAGTGATTTTGATCTATGGTCGCGTTTTTATCTTCACGCCGATTTGTACGCGACAACTTCACCATTAGGAGGTTTTCGTCGTCATTGTGAACAAAAAACCAGTTTAAGTGCTGACTCTCGGTTACAACAATATATGACCGAAGTAGAACAATCTTTGGAGAATATGCGTCAATTGTCAAATTGGAAGACTAATCAAGCAAGAAAGTTATCAATACAGTTAAATATTAATAAGCTTCCTAAAGTTAAACATTTTATTCAGTCAAAGTATGGTTATCTTGGTAAAAAGATTATTAGAAAAAATATCGATCAATTTGATGCTTCTTGGGAAATTCAAGAATATAAATTTTTACCATAAACATTTAGATATTTGTTGTTGATTATGAAAGTTTTACAAGTTAATTATAGCGATCATCTTCGTGGTGGCGGCAGTGCGATCGCCATGTATCGGCTTCACTTAGGCTTAAAAAAAGCAGGTGTTGACAGCAAAATATTATGCGGTAACAAAAGTCTTGATTCTGATGATTCAGTCCAAATTAAGCGAAATTATCGTTTAGAGTCAACTTTAAAAAGCATTACTTCTCGATTAGGACTAAATGATATTCATTGTCATAGTTCGTTCAAAATCAAAGAAGAGCAAATTTATCAGGAAGCAGATGTCCTCAATTTCCATCTTATTCATAGTAACTTTTTTAATTATTTAGCTATTCCTAGCTTAACCAAAGAAAAACCTGCTGTATTCACTCTTCATGATATGTGGAGTATGACTGGACATTGCGCCTATAGCTATGATTGCGATCGCTGGAAAATTGGTTGTGGGAAATGCCCTTACCCTAATACTCAGCCTGCTATTAATAGAGACAATTCTCACCTAGAATGGAAACTCAAAGAATGGGTTTATAATCATTCTAATTTAACGATTGTTGCTGATAGTCATTGGTTAACACAGAAAGCCAAAGCAAGTATCTTAAATAAATTTTCAATCCATCATATTCCCTATGGGCTAGATACTGATATTTATCAACCTCTTAATTCTCAATTCTGTCGTAATTTATTAGGAATAGCTCCAGAAAAGAAAGTATTAATGTTTAGCGCTGTAGATCTGAAAGATTTACGAAAAGGAGGAGATTTATTAATCAAAGTCTTACAAAGCTTACCTAAATCCCTTAAAAACGAAGTCATACTCATGGTATTGGGTGAAGGTGGCGAAGCATTGGTCAAATCAGTTGATTTTCCTACAATGAATTTCGGTTATGTGAGTAGCGATCGCCTGAAAGCCATTCTTTATTCAGCGGCAGATTTATTCTTATTACCTTCTCGTGCAGAAGCCTTTGGTATAGTAGCCCAAGAAGCGGCCTCTTGTGGAATACCAACTGTTGCCTTTAATCTAGGTGGTATTCCTGATGTTGTTCGTCAAAATGTCAATGGCTATCTAGCTAAAGCGGAAAATATTCAAGATTTTGCCCAAGGAATTATTCAATTATTAGAAGATGATAATTTAAGAAAAACAATGGGTTACTCTGGAAGGGAGATCGCCCTTTTGGAGTACCCATTAGAATTGCAAGCAAAACGATATATTGAACTATATGAACATCTATTATCCAAAAAAAGTTAATAATTTAGCGAATCTCGGATGAATAAGGAGATATTCTTCTTTCTTGATAGCTAATTCTCTCAAATAGTTATTTAACCCAAAAGCATCTTTTAAGAACTTTTTACGAAAGAAAGTCATAGGTTCTATATAATAACTAGAATTAGACATTAATGCTTTAATTCCAGCATAGTGAATTACCTTAGCTTCATTATTATCTAAAACTGGCTGTGAGTCCTCTATCAGAAAATGGTTTTTTAGCTCTTCTTGCTCGTAATCCTGTACGATAATTTGTATATCAGATTGTCCTAATCGAAAATTCCCCTTATCGGCTCCTAAAAACATCATAAAATTAAGAAAACCCATTTCACCTGGGAAGAACATTGTGGGATTGTTTAGTTGCAAATCTAGCATTTCAATGTATTGCTCTAAAGGAAATAAACCCCGTTTGGCAAGTATGACCCCCGTACAAACGTAATCACGATTTTGCCAGCTAAAATCAGGAAAATGCTGTCCAATTTTTTTCGTATCAAAAAACCATTTGTTAACATCAGTATCAGAATAAATAGTTTTTGGTTGATCAATGATTAAATCATACTGTTGAAAATTAGCATATTTTAAAATATCTCCCCATACAATAGTATCTGCATCTAACAGTAGAAAATACTCAAAAGGACTTTCCCAAAAAGCAATCATTTTAGTAACACCGTACCCAAAGCTTCTCTGTCTGAGTATTTTATTAGATACATTATTATGATTGATAATTTGAACTCCATAAGCTTTTTGCAAATCAGATACACTAAAAGTTCCATCAATCAGTAAACAAATAGGGATATCTCCCAAAAAATAGCGGATACTGGCGCAACAAGCTTTAGTTGACCAATAATCACTTTTACAGCAGACAACGATAATACCAAAATTTTTCATGATTTGAGTGAGAAAAGATTATTTACAGCAGTTTAGACTAGGTAAGCAATACTGTCTCCCGTTAGAAAAGAAATAACTTTATATTGTTTTTTTTCTAAAAATTTAATACAATTTATTTTATCATTTATACTTAAATGTATATGTTCATACAAAATAATTGATGGCTTAATTTGATTGTAGTCGATGCTTTTAATTATTTCATAGTCATATCCTTCTGTATCTATATGAAGAAAATCAATTTTGCTAACTTTATGTTTTTTTAATAGCTGTTCAATAGTCATACAAGACAATTTTTCTGATACGATATAATTCTCAATGTCTGGAATTAATTTTTTATGCTTCAAGATATGTTCAATATCAAATGAACCTAGTCCTTTCGCCCAGATAGGAATATTATTTTCCTGGTAATCCGCCTGTTTAATATTAAGATAGTAAAAAAGTTTTTCCTTAATAGCTGAATTGTTGACAATAGCAACATTCTCAAGAATAATTTGGTTGAATTGTTTATAGTTTTGTTGTAATTCCATAAAAAAAGTTTTTACTGGCTCAACACAAACTCCTTGCCATCTATACCGATTAATAAAAAAATAGATTGGATCGCCTGTTACACCATCATTAGCCCCTATTTTTACAAAAAAAGTTTTATCATTTTCCAAAGGTTTCATTAAAGGTTTCATTAAAGATAATAAATTACTCGGATCAAGAAACACTCTAAATTCAATAGGTAGTAAGGAATTTTCTATAAGCAACTTTTTACCTAAATTACTTTCAACAATGCTTCGTTTTATTTTTCTTATAAAAGACTTAATTGAATTTGCCATTTATCGACTCACTATTAATATGGTAGTATAGCTGAATATTTTAAAATTGTGATGAAACTAAATAACTTCTTCTTGAGCAAACAAGACTTTCAACCACCGAAAGTTACTATTGTAACCCCTAGTTACAATCAAGGACAATACCTAGAAGCAACAATCCAGTCTGCTGTACGACAAGAATACCCATCCCTAGAATATATCATAATTGACGGTGGAAGTACCGATAATTCTGTAGAAATTATTAAAAAATATGAATCATTTCTAACCCATTGGGTGAGCGAGAAGGACAATGGACAAAGTGATGCCCTGAATAAAGGATTTGCTAGAGCAACAGGGGATATCATGGGATGGCTCAATAGTGACGATCTGCTAGCGGAAGGGGCTTTACATTATCTGGCTCAAGCTTATCAATCTGGGTTACATTGGTGGACTGGAGGAGTATCCAGGATTTTGATTGACGATTCATTTATAGCTTACGATCCTCAAAAAGTCAAATCTGTTTCCTATCAAGAAATTCTTCATGCTAGAATTATTGTCGATCAGGTATCTACTTTCTGGACTCGCGAACTATGGCAAGAAACCGGAAGTTATATCAAAAATTTACACCTAGCTATGGATTATGAATTGTGGTTGCGTTTTGCTAAAATCACTCCATCTACCCCCATCCATCAAACTTTGGGTATTTTCCGCAATCATCAAGATGCGAAAACAGGAACAACAGACAATTATCGGTTATATTTAGAAGAGTGCGACCAAGTTAGAAAGACTATTTATGATAAAATTGGATATAACCCCTGGATCAAAAACTTATTAATCGCTTATTGGACAAGATCTGCTTCAGCTAGACGAAGTGACTGGAAAAGTTGGATTGGCAGAAGACCCATGCCTTATGTGTAATATCTAACATTTTATTTTTGTCAAAAACAATGAATAGCCCTTTAGTTACGACAATCATTGATACATACAACCACGAGAAATTCATTGAAAAAGCGATTAGGAGCGTTCTTGAACAAGAGCTAGATGGCTATAATCTAGAAATTATCGTGATTGATGATGGTTCTACAGATAACACTCCTGAAATTATTAAAAATTTTATTCCGAGAGTCCGTTATATTCGTAAAAATAACGGTGGACAAGCAACCGCTTTTAATGTTAGTATTCCTGAAGCACAAGGAGAAATAATTGCTTTTTTAGATGGAGATGACTGGTGGGAAAAAAATAAACTGAAAACCGTGTTAGAAGTATTAGCACAAAAGCCGCAAATTGGCGCGGTGGGACATGGTATTATTGAAATGTATGCTGATGGAAAAGAACATTTAGTTGCAGCCAGTCAGCCCTTGGAAATTCATCTACAAAACAAATCATCTGCGTTGGTTTTTCGAGATATTAAATGTTTGCTGGGGACAAGTCGTTTTACCGCTAGAAAAACTATCTTAGCACAAATTTTACCGATTCCCGAACAATTAACTGTAGAAGCAGATGAATATATGTTTACTATCGCAGCAACTCTATCCCCAGTGGTAGTGATCCAACAAGCATTAACCTATTATCGACTGCATGGAGGAAATTTATATCAAATTCAAAATTACGATCGAACTAAATTATGGCGAAAATATCAAGTTTTAGCGGGATTAATTCAAAAATTACCTCCAAAACTAACTGAATTGGGACTTCACAAAGAAGTCATAGATATTCTGATCGCTCCCATTTGGGTAGAAGCCGAACGTTTACGTCTTTCAATGCAAGGGGGAACTCCCTGGCAAACTTTTATAGTTGAGCAAGCCGCCTATAATTTATCCCAAGGTAAAGGCAATAAAATAAAGACGCTCAAACATTACTTCTTCAAAAATCTAGTTTTTGCTTTGGCATTATTGATGACTCCACAGTTGTTCTATCAAATCAGAAGTAAATATGCTGCGATCAATAATTCTCAGAAGAAAACACTGGATAAAACTCAAACCTTTATTAACTTAACTGGCAGTTAAGTTAACATCTTAAAAAACCTTGTTCTAATTAAATGAAAGAAAAAATGCTGACTCTAGGAATAAATTATCAAGGATTGCATGATTCCTCTGCGTGTATTATGCGAGATGGAAAAATCTTATTTGCGACAGCAGAGGAAAGGGTAAGTAGGATTAAACATGATAGTAGGTTTCCAGTTAACGCTATTAAAGCCTGTTTAGATTATGCCAAAGTTCAACCTGATGAATTAGACTATATTTGCTTTGGTTGGCCTAGGGCAGAACAGGCTTATTTTTACGAAACCAAATCATTTCTGACAGGTAAACTCAAATCTGACTGGTTTGGCTCAACACTATCATTTACAAGAAATTGGTTTCAGAAAGGGGGTATGAACCAATTTAAAAATGCTTTTGGTTCAACTTCTGCAACTGTTATTCAGGTCGATCATCATTTGGCTCATGCAATTAGTGCGTATGCTTTTTCTGGTTTTAAAGAGGCAACAATAGTTATTATAGATGGCAGCGGTGCATGGGAAACAACCTCAATTTGGTATGGACATGATGGCAAACTAGATCCTGTATTAACTATACCTTGGCCTAATTCTTTGGGTCTATTTTATGCTGAGTTTACTCATTATTTAGGTTTCCAAAAATATAGCGATGAATGGAAAGTTATGGGATTGGCTCCCTATGGACAACCAGGTATTGATTTATCAAATTTCATTCGGATAGATTCTCCCTATTGGGTAGATGGTAAGGGATTATTGGGCGATCGCTACGATGATGTGTCAGCAATTAGTCGGGTACTGGGGGATAAAAGAGAACCAGAAAGCAAGATTGAACAACGACATCAAGATATTGCTTATGCTGTTCAAGAAGCTTGCGAGCAATGTATGCTACAAGTCGTAAAAATGGCAATTGAAAAAACAGGGTGCCGCAACTTATGTTTAGCAGGAGGAGTTGCACTTAATTCTAAAGCAAATGGTAAAATTTTCACTTCTGGTTTAGTAGACCAAATTTTTATCCAACCAGCTGCCAGTGATGATGGTACAGCTTTAGGTGCAGCACTATTCCCTTATTTAAAAATCGATGGGAAATTGCCAATGACTACTATGCGAAATGCTTATTTAGGACATGAATTTAGCGATCGGCATATTGAACAGTTGTTGAAAACCTATAAACTCCGTTATACCCATTTAGATAATCCTGCCGAAACAGCAGCCGAAATGTTAGTTGAAAGTAAGATTATCGGATGGTTTCAAGGACGAATGGAATTTGGGCCTCGGGCATTAGGTAATCGTTCTATTTTATCCGATCCTCGACAACCAGAGATGAAAGATAAGGTCAATGATGCAGTTAAGTTTCGTGAATCTTGGCGACCATTTGCACCATCAATATTAGCAGAGTCAGTTGGAGATTATCTAGAAAATGTAAAAGATTCACCCTTTATGATTCTCACTGACCAAGTTAAAGCAGATAAACAGTCGATAATCCCAGCAATTACTCATGTTGATGGTAGTGCGCGTCCGCAAACTGTAGAAAAAGAAATTAATCCTTTATATTGGCAATTAATTAAAGCCTTTGAACAGAAAACGGGTGTCCCTGTGGTGATGAACACTTCTTTCAATTTAAGGGGAGAAGCAATAGTGTGTACTCCAGCCGAAGCAATCAGAACGTTTATGACTTCCGGGATGGACGCTTTATTTTTGGGCAGCTATATATTAGAAAAGTGATTTTTGATATCCTTATCTACTAACTAAAGCAGTATCAAAGCCACTAGCAAATCATCAAATGGAATTGTCAATTAGGAGAAGATTATGCCAAAAATGTATGTACCCTATATCAAAGAAACTTGGAGTGCATTTAAATTCAAGCACCCCATATTCCAGTTAATTGGTCTTCGAGGTATAATTGCCGGACACACTGAAACCGAGGAAAAACTGCTAAAAAAGTATGCTAAAGGTTGCAAAAATGTAGTTGAGATAGGTATAGCCGAAGGAGCTTCTGCGGGTGAACTCAGACCTGTTATAGATCAAAATGCTACTCTTTACCTAATTGATCCTTTTCTATCAGGACGTATTCCATATCTTAGTTTTACTAAAATGGTTGCTCATCGCTACGTCGGCATTTCCAATAACGCTAGTGTCTGCTGGATAGAAGACTTTAGCTATAATGCTGTAAAGACATGGAATAAAACAATCGACTTTTTGTTTATTGATGGCGACCACTCTTATGAAGCTTGTTTGCGAGATTGGACAGAATGGAGTCCATTTATAGTCAAAGGTGGAATTGTCGCTTTTCATGATGGTAGGATTTTTGCTGGTGGTTGGACAACTGAAAATACAGGATCGGTTATGGTTGTAAACGATCTATTTAGAAATCAATATAATCCAGATTGGCAAATTGTGGATGAAGCAGATTCTGTTGTGGTGGTAAAAAGAATTAATTAGATGAGATTTAAAAGGACTAACTAGGTTATGGACAACACGAAGCTGAATAATTCGGATGATTATGACCAATGGCACAACACTGTTCACGGTCAAGAAAATTTAGCAAATATTAAGCTCGAACAATGGCACATAAATGCCTTGAGTTTATCGCCTGATCTGAAGGGCTTAAAAGTTCTAGAAGTTGGTTGTGGGGTAGGTGATTTTGCCATTCACTTATCAACACAACAAGCCAAAGTAACCGCTGTAGATTTTTCCACAAAAGCAATTGAATTAGCTGTTCAAAAATCAAAATTGCAAACTAACTCTGTCCAGTTTCAAGTTGCTGATGCTCAATCGCTACCATTTGAGAACAATTCCTTTGATATACTATTCTCTTGTGAATGCTTAGAACACGTCCCAGATCCAAAACTGGTATTAGCTGAATTTCAAAGAGTTTTGAAACCTGCGGGCAAGCTTGTACTTACCACTGAAAATTATTCAAATGCTATGGTGCTATACTGGTTGGCTTGTTGGCTTCGCAAACAGCCTTTTAACAGTGGGGAGTATGTGCAACCAATTGAACACTTTTTTTTGTATTGGAATGTCAGGAGTATGATTAATATATCTGGATTTCGAGTAGAAAAAATAATTGGTTCCCATCATGTATTTCTAATGCTGCCCAGATTGCATCCTCACACCTTTGTAAAAGAAAAATTTGAAAATCCTCTAGCCGCATCAGTTTTTCGTCCATTGGCTCGACATATGGCATTTGCCGCAGTTAAAAAATAGGTAAATATAAATGAAAAAAATTATTTTTCATGTAGCTGAAGTAGCGTTATCTCAGCAATCTGGCATGGGTAGGGTAGCATGGCACTGGAAAAATGAGTTTGAACAGCGCGGATACGATTTCGTACACATTGGCCCAGCAGAGGTTGGCTCTCTGTTGCACAAGGGATTATTTCCTAATGCAGCATATCAAACATATAAGCGATGTGGACGAGTTGCTTCATTATTGCTAGTCCATGAACCTGCCTCTGGAGCGTTTATAAATCAGGACGTTCCTACTGTCGTTTTCAGTCATGGGGTAGAAAGAAGAGCCTGGAACTTAGCTTTAAATGGAAAAGACGGAACAAATAAAAAAATTAGTTGGCGAACAAAAGTTTTTTTTCCACTCTGGAGACTACGCCAATGCGATTTGGGCTTACGAAAGGCGGTAAAACTTCTATTGATCAATGAAGAAGATAGGGTATTTACTGAAAAATATTATCACCGAAAATCCCAAGATATTTATGTTTTCAAAAACGGAATAAATAAATTAACATTAAATGAAATTATTCAGCCTAAAGATCAAATAACCGTAGGATTTTTAGGCTCCTGGATAGAAAGAAAAGGAATTAGAACACTGGTCGAAGCTGCTCAAATTTTATATGAACAAGGTTGGCGATTGAATTGGCTTTTAGCTGGCACTAACGTTGATAGTGAGTCAGTTTTAAAATTTTTTCCCAGTAATTTGCATTCTTCTGTAGAGATAATACAGTGTTTTGATCCAGAAAATGAGGAGAGTATTTTAGCTCGTTGCAATATTTTTGTTTTACCTAGTTTTTTCGAGGGGCAATCCTTGGCACTACTTCAAGCTATGGCAGCGGGAAGATGCTGCATAACTACAAATTGCTGCGGTCAGCGAGATCTAATTCAAAACGGCGATAATGGATTACTTTATGAACCAGGTAATGCCTGTGAATTAGCATTTTTGATTGAGCAATGTTTAAAAGATGAACAATTAAGATTAAATTTGGGTAGAAATGCTAAACTATTGGTTAAAGATAGAAGCTGGAAAACTGTATCAGATGAAGTAGTAGATCAAATAGAAAAGGTATTGCTTTAATAGCAAAGTAGTGTTAATTTATGATTGAAATAGTGAATCTCTCTAGCAATAATCCTAAGATCGCTCAAATTGTTCCCCAACTGCCGCCAGCCATCAACGGGGTGGGAGATTATGCTTTGAATTTAGCTTGTCAGTTGCGTCAAGATTGGGGAATAGAAACGAACTTTATTGTTGGCGATACTCATTGGCAAGGAGCGAATACAATTGAAGGTTTTGCCGTTCAAAAGATTGTCGATTATTCTTCAAAGAGATTATCACTACTTTTATTGAATCAATCATCTTTACAGATTCCAGTTTTACTTCATTATGTAGGTTATGGGTATGCCAAAAGAGGTTATCCAGTTTGGTTAATAGAAGGCTTAAGAAACTGGAAAGCAAATAATGATAATTCCCATTTTGTAACAATGTTTCATGAAATTTATGCTTCTTCTAAAAAACCTTGGGAAAGTTCTTTTTGGTTATCCCCACTCCAAAAAAACTTAGCTGTGCAACTCGCAAAATTGAGCGATCGCTGCCTAACCAGCAAGCAACTATACGCCGAAATTCTGTATAATTTAAGTGGAGGCAAGCATACTCAAATTCCCACCCTTCCCGTATTTTCTAACATCGGAGAGCCAGAGCAAATACCACCGTTGGCAGATCGTCATCGACGGATGATAGTTTTTGGAAGTGTGAGCAATCGGCGACGGGTTTATCAAGAATCTTTAACAGAATTGATCCATGCTTGCAAACTATTGGAAATTGAGGAAATCTGGGATATTGGCTCATCAACCGGGTTGAAATTATCCACAGTTAACGGTTTGCCTGTACTGGAAATGGGTAAGCAGCCTGCCCCAGAAATTAGCAAAATTATGTTAAATTCTCTAGCAGGTTTTTTAAATTATCACCCCGACTTTTTAGGAAGATCGACTATCTTTGCTAGTTACTGCGCTCATGGGTTGTTGCCTGTCAGTGCCAAAGGGAGTAAATTACCCGTAGATGGGATAGAATTAGGAAAGCACTACTGGATGCCTAATCTTGACGAAGTGCCAGGAGAGCTTAAAGCTAGCGCGATCGCTAACCATGCTTACTCATGGTATCAAACTCATAATCTATCAGTACAAGCCCAGATTTTTAGCTCAAATTTGTTTAGCAATTTCTAAGCAAACAGGAGGATTAGACTTTAGTGAAAAATACCATCGAACTAGCAGTAATTATTAACTCTTTCAACAGGCTGATACTGCTGCGCGATGCACTAAACTCGATCGCTGGTGTAGTTACTCAAGCTCCAATAAAAGCAGCAATTATTATTTTTGAAGCTGGTTCTACTGACGGCAGTGTTGAATTTATTAAAAACTTTTCAGAAAATACTCTAGAACCTGAGATTATTTGCCTCTCGCCTTCTGAGGATGTCAATCGATCTTTTAGCGCTGGCTGCAATTATGTCGTAGAATTTGCCGCCCAAATTTTTCCTAATCTTAAATATTGTTTGTTTTTCGAGACAGATAACTTTATCACCAATCAATCAGCCCTACCCCTAGCAATTAAACTTTTAGAACAAGAGGAAAAATTTGGAGCCGTTGGCTTTACCGTTGAAAAATATAATGGTGAAAAAACTGGCTTTGGGGCTTGCTTTCCCACACCGCTATCTTTCATTATCGGACAGCAGCTTTCTCAAAAGCTAGGTTTGAGAAAAATGTCAATTAAGCAGTGGTTCCCCTTTTCAGAAAGTAGTTATGCTTTCAGCGATATAGTTTTTACCAGTCCGCTTTTAGTCAGATATGCTGCATGGCAGTCTACAGGAGGAATGGATACAGAAAAATTTCCCTACTCAGATTGTGACAGCGATTGGTGTTGGACAGCTGACAAAAAAGGTTGGCAGTTAGTAGTTTTAGATCTGCCAGGAGTAATTCATGACAATAAAATGCAATCATCAACATGGTCTGCAAATCGGGTAATTAATTTCCATCAAGCCAGATTTCGGTTATTATTAAAGCACAGGGGTCAGTGGATAATTTTCCTCAAGCCACTGCTATTTGTCAGGCACTGCCTAGAGTTCTGTATGCTAATATTCATTTCACTATGGTCAGAACGAGCAAAAAAATCTCTCAACCAACGCAAAACGCTAACTAAAACTGTCTTTAAAGGATATGAGGCGTGATGGCGATGCAAAAACTAATAAATGCTGTCGGCTGGAAAATGAAGCAAAAATATTCTCAAATGAGATCTCGTCTAGGCGGAGGATATTATATTTGGCAGCTGGAAAATGGAATTAATTTTATCTCTCGCACAGGCGATGCTTTTTCCCATGTACTTTATGTCTGCAAAGGCCATGAAAAAGTTGAAATGAATTGGTGTCGGCGCTGGATTAAACTTGGTAATACAGGTCAGTCATTAATCGATTGTGGAGCTAATATTGGTTATTTTTCAGCAGTTCTAGCCCAAGCTTGTTCTCTAAATCAGATATTAGCCATTGAAGGAAATCAGCACATAGCCAACTTATGCCAAGAAAATTTGAATCTCTTGGGAATCAAAAATGTCAAAGTAGTTCAAGCAATTCTTTCTGAAAATCTCAATGATAAGTGCATAATTCCCGATTTGCCTGGGAGAGAACCGTGGCAGCAAGCAGTAAAAGTTGATTCTGCTGCCGATGCTTTCTACACAAACACTTTGGATAATCTAGTTAAAGAATATAATATTCAGCCAAGTCTGGTTAAAATTGATTGTGAGGGGTTTGAAACATTTATTCTCAAGGGGGCAACTTCTTTGCTTAGTTCTCTCCGACCAACTTTAATGATTGAATGCAATGACAGAGCCTTAGAACAAGCGGGAAGCAGCCGAGACGATCTCTTTAATCTGTTACAATCATTTAATTACAAATTATTCTGTCTGGCTAGTTTTAGCGGTGAATATACTTTTGGGGCAGGGTGCGATCGCACCTTTCCCTCCTTAGAATTTAATTTTGCCGCTATACCGAATGATGAGGCGAATCTGACTCGATGGAATCAGTCACTATTAACCTAAATTAATGAACGAGAAAAATCATGATCTGGCAATTCATTTTTAAACAATTAATTTATTGGGGTCATCGTCTAGCAAATTTAGGCTATTTATTAGCTTACCCATCTTACGCAAAAGTTAGAGGAGGTAGGGGCAGTGCTGAAATTTATCAACTACTTAATAAAAAATGGTTCACTAAAACAGAAATTAAGCTAGTAATAGATGTAGGGGCAAATGAGGGACAGTTTATTAGGACTTCTTTAGCATTAATGCCCAACACCGCAATATTAGCATTTGAGCCTAATCCAATCAGTGTACAAAATTTACTGCAAAAAGCTAATTGGAATACAGAACAAGTAAAAATTTTTTCCTTAGCACTTGGAAGTTCTCAAGATAATTTATTATTAAATGTTAGTAAATTTTCTCCAGCATCTTCATTGCTAAAAAATAGTGAAAGACTAAATCAAGAATTTCCAGATTTACTGACTGAAAAAATTGTTGATGTAAAAATAAACCGCTTAGATAATATTCTAAAAGAATTAGACATTCCTTTATGCGATCAATCATTATTAATAAAAATTGATGTTCAAGGATTTGAACTGGAGGTTTTGAAAGGGGCAAATACAATATTTGAAAAAATTGCCGTAATTATCTGTGAAGTTAACTTGTCTCTTCTTTATGAAAATCAATCCAATTTTGATGAAATTATTGGTTTTTTATATCTAAATAATTTTAGATTGATTGATATAGGTCAGCCAATTCGTTCTCGGTTTAACGAAGAAATTTTATATGTTGACTTGGCTTTTATTAGCAACAAAATAATTTTTAACAAATAAACTTAAATTCGTAAAAGCATGAAAATTCTGATTTATTCTCCTATGTTTTATCCCAGTATTGGAGGTTTAGAAACAGTTGTTTCTATTCTAGCCCACGAATTTGTTGCTCAGGGACATGAGGTAAAGTTAGTTTCACAAATTCCAGCTACAGATAATAAATACTTTCCCTTTGAAATTATCCGTCAGCCTAACCCAATGCAACTCCTTAATTTAACTCGTTGGTGCGATGTTTACTTCCAACCAAACATTAGTTTGAAGGGAATTTGGCAATTGCTTATTACCCCTAAACCTTGGGTAGTAGTACATCAATCTTGGTACTCTCGTACAGATGGTAGTTTAGGTTGGCAAGACCATTTAAAACATTTTTTCCTTCGGTTTGCTACTGGCATTTCAGTCAGTCAAGCTGTTGCGAATCATGTTTCTACCCCATCAGTAGTTATTCCCAATTCTTATCGCGAAGATATCTTTTATGAAATGCCAGAGATTAAACGAGAAAAGAATCTGGTTTTTTTGGGACGATTAGTGTCCGATAAGGGAGTAGATTTACTGTTCAATGCTTTAGCTAATTTGAAAATTTTAGGGCTAACTCCAAAATTGACAATAATAGGTCAAGGACCAGAAGAATCTAAGCTCCGCCAACAGGTAAAGGAATTAAATATAGCTAATCAAGTAAATTTTGTGGGGGCAAAAGTTGCACAGGAATTAGTCGAGTTACTGAATGCTCATCAAATTATGGTAGTTCCGTCACTCTGGCAAGAACCATTTGGGATTGTGGCACTAGAAGGAATTGCCTGTGGCTGTGTTGTAGTTGGTTCCGAGGGAGGAGGTTTAAAAGATGCGATTGGTTCCTGTGGAGTAACTTTTCCGAATGGAGATGTAGAGGCATTAACAAATAGGCTAGTTGATTTATTGACCAATCCTGAAAAAATGACTATTTACCGAGCAAATGCAGAATCCCATTTATCAAAACATCAACCATCAGCTATAGCCCAGGCATATTTACAAATATTTGAGAGGGCAATCTAGTGGAAATATTAGGCGCTTTGTTAGTAATTATTATCATAGTTTACATTTCATCCTTAAACTGGTGCAGGACTATTAAAGCAGTTTTTTTACTGTTAGTGATTGAAGGAGCGTTGAGAAAATGGGTATTGCCTCAAGCCAGTGAAATGCTCTATTTTTTGAAAGATATAGTCCTTCTAGGTGCTTATATTGGTTATTTTTCTGTTGGTAGAAATAAAAGGAAAATATCTATTAAAAATGATTACTTCAAAATAATAATTTTTATGGTGGCAGCATGGACTTTATTTCAAGTATTTAATCCTAGCTTGGGATCGCCAATTGTCGGATTTTTTGGACTGAGAGGGTATTTATTTTATCTCCCATTAATGTGGATGATTCCAGTCATGTTTCAATCCCAAAATGAATTATACAATTTTTTGCGATCGCATCTTTTATTAACCATTCCCGTAGGCATATTAGGCATTGCTCAATTCTTTGCTCCTGCTAATAGTCCTTTGAATGTTTATGCACCGGGAGCGGTGACTAGCGTGGCTGTATTTGGTGCAGCACAAGCAGCAAGAGTTACTGGGACTTTTTCTTACCTCAGTGGTTATAGTGTATATTTGATTGTAGTTTTTGCTTTCATTGTAGCCATTATGACCACTCAACAGTCAAAAAAGTGGCAAGTTATATCTATTATAGAATTATTATTAATTACAGTTAATTCATTTATGACTGGTTCTCGCGGAGTAATTTTGACGGGGATTTTATTTTTGCTAAGTTATATCATCATAAAAATAGTATTTTATCCAACTAAAATTTGGCGATTGGTGCAAAGATTTTCACTACCGATTGTGATTGTGGCGATTGCTGCTACCCTTTGGTTTCAGCCCGCAATTGATGCCTTTGTACAACGCACAACGGCGAACAAGGATGTACCTGGGCGCATTACAGGGAGTTTTACTGAGATTTTTGAGTTTACCAAATATAAAGATTTAGATGGCTATGGCACAGGGGCAACTCACCAAGCCTTACCTGCACTGCGAAAAGCATTAAATTTGCCCTCTGGAGAAGTAATTTCGGTTTACTATGAATCAGAAATGGGTAGAATAGCATTGGAGCTAGGTCCAATCGGCTTTTTTATTTGGTATGGATTGAGAGTTTTTATCTTAATTGGACTTGGGAATGTTTTTTTGAAACTCAAAAGTCCTTTTCTTAAAGAATTAGCACTTTCTGCCTTTCTGATTCAAGCCATTCAAATTAATAGTCAATTAGTTACCCACCACACATTTTCAGTTTATTATTGGTTCCTAAGTAGCTTTATCTTTCTGTTACCGCACCTGGAACAGATAGAAAATTGGCATCGAAAACAACAATTATTGCCACCAGATGAAAAATCCCCGTATTTCCCTAATTCATCCCACCAGTAATCCCTTCGCTCGCAATGCTGCCCTAGCGTTATCAGAAAGGGGTTTACTACAGGAAATCATCACCACCACTGCTTATAATCCCCATGCGCCTGTAGCTAGGTATTTAAATTTACTTCCCCAGAAAATTAGCAATCGGATTGCCAATGAATTAGGCAGGCGAACTTGGATTCCGCCCAATCATGTTGCTATCCAAACACATCCCTGGAAAGAAGCTATTCGAGTGGCTTTATGCCAAACTGGTTTAAGTTCCTATCTTGGCTTGGGTAAACAAGGCCCAATTGATTGGGTTTATACTTCCCTAGATCGTCATGTTGCCCAACATCATCTCGATAATATTGATGCTGTTTATGCTTACGAAGATGGAGCCGCTAGCACGTTTGAAACTGCCAAACCAAGAGGAATTGTTTGTTTATACGATTTGCCGATTCTTTTTTATCGCATGAGTCGAGATATTCAATTAGAAGAAGCAGAACGGTTTCCAGAATTATTTTCAGCATTGCAGGCGGCTAAAGAACCAAATTGGAAAATTGAGCGCAAAGAGCAGGAAATACAACTAGCAGATCATATATTTGTGGCTTCTTCGATTACCAAACAATCTTTATTAAATGTGGGAATTCAACCTGAAAAAATTAGCGTTATTCCCTACGGAGCGCCGATTGAATATTTTCAGCCTCAGTCTAAACAGGATAGTAACTTTAGAGCCTTATTTGTGGGGCGCGTTGGGCCGCGAAAAGGCGTTCATTACTTATTGCAAGCTTGGAAGGAGTTAAAATTAGCTGATGCGGAGTTATTATTAGTAGGTATTCAGGAATTTCCGGAGAAATGGTTGGCTCAATATACCGATATTTTCCGTCATATTTCCTCTGTTCCTCATACCTCATTAAATCAATACTACAGTTCGGCAAATGTTTTAGTATTTCCTTCTTTAATCGAGGGGTTTGGATTAGTGCTAGTGGAAGCAATGGCTTGTGGCATTCCGGTGATTACCACCCCCCATACCGCAGGTTTAGATATTCTTACTGATGGGGTGGAAGGTTTTATTATTCCGATTCGGGATGTAGAAGCGTTGAAAACAAAACTAGAATGGTGTTACCAGCATCCCCAAGAGTTAGCCGAAATGGGAAAAGCTGCTCGTCGTAAAGCTGAGGAATTAACATGGAATTTATATCGACAGAGATTAGCTAGTCAGGTAGAGAATATTCTGAGAATTAAAAAAGATGGCAGTTAGATTTAATTGGCAAACTGCCCTCGCCCAACTTCGCCTATCCATTAGTCAGATCTTTCTTCCCCAATCGAGTTATCCAATATGTTCAAGCGCCCAATCGTGATTGCCAATGCTTTATTCTCGACTTACTATGCCTATATGCTGGAATATCGGGCAGAAATAATTTTTTGGGCATTGTCTGGTAGTTTGCCCCTGATTTTGATGGGTGTTTGGATGAAAGCCGCTACCAGCGGACAATTTTCCCTTTCCCCAATAGATTTTGCGCGCTATTTTCTAGCCGCTTTTTTTGTCCGCCAAATGAATGCTGTTTGGGTAATTTGGGAAGTTGAAATAGATATCTTGCAAGGTAAATTATCGCCTAGACTTTTGCAGCCGCTAGATCCGGCATGGCATTATTTTATGGCTCATCTAGCAGAACGAATTAGTCGATTGCCCTTTGTGATGGGATTGTTTGTACTATTTTTTGCTCTTTATCCGGCTGCCTTTTGGATACCAAGTGCAGTGAATTTCTCGCTGGGAATGTTAGCGATCGCTTTATCCTTTATTTTACGATTTCTGATTCAATATACCTTTGCGGCGATCGCTTTTTGGTTAGAACAAGCATCAGCGATTGAGCAATTTTGGACTTTGCTCTATTTATTTCTGTCTGGGGTGATTGCCCCCCTAGCCATGTTTCCACCTCAATTACAAGATATTTTGCTATTTACCCCCTTTCCTTATCTAGTCAATTTTCCCGCTGTGATTTTGGTGGGAATGCCTGTGAATATTGCACAGGGATTGTTAATTATGTTATTGTGGACGGGAATATTTTTGACCATCAATCGCTGGTTGTGGCGACAGGGATTAAAAAAGTATTCTGGTATGGGAGCATAGGAAGTTTAGGGTAGTACCAAAGGATGATTGATGATTACATTCATTAACATTTTTACCGTTTTACCAGAAAGGCAACAAGATGCCTTGGAAGCTATCCAGCAAGTATATGTAGAAGTGGTGAGTTGCCAACCGGGATTTATTTCTGCTAAACTGCTGGTTAGCAAAGATGGCATTAGAGTAACAGCGATCGCTACTTGGGAAACTGAAGCTGATTTGCACGTCTTGAGGCACAACCCCAAATTTAAGGATTTACACAATTCTGAATTTTATCGCAAAATTGTGTCTAATGAACCTCGCGTTTATAACAGTGTTTTAGAAATCTCAAAGCGCGAACCAAATAACTAAAAATTCCAATACTTATTGGCATTAACCATGAAAAAATATTGGCAAGTTTTAATTCTGTTTTGGACTACGGCGATCGCCGCCCAAATGGAATATCGTCTTAACTTTTTAATCACAGCAGTTTCTAGTGTGGGAGGAATAGTTGGCAGCATATTTGGACTTTCTTTATTTTACCACAATGGCTATACTTTTCCTGGCTGGTCTTGGGAACAAGCAATTATTGTCCTCGGCATTTTTACGATTTTAGAAGGATTTTCTCAAACCTTTCTTTCTCCTAATCTTAACCGCATTGTCACCCTAGTTCAGGAAGGCACTTTAGACTTTGTATTGCTCAAACCCATTAGCAGTCAATTTTGGTTGTCTGTGCGTTCTATTTCTCTTTGGGGATTAGCAGATGTGCTAGTGGGAATTGCCGTAATTATCTATGCTGGCAGGCAAATAGAGATTCAACTTAGCAATTATTTCTTGAGTATTTTCCCCTTAGCTTTTGGTTTAATTATTCTTTATAGTTTGTGGTTCATCCTTGGAGCAACTAGCGTTTGGTTTGTGAAAATTGCCAATGTTACCGAAGTATTGCGAGGCTTATTAGAAGCGGGAAAATTTCCGGCGATCGCCTATCCCGCCGCCTATCGTTTTTTCTTTACTTTCGTGATTCCAGTTACCTTTCTGACTACCATCCCTGCGGAAACTTTATTGGGGCGAGGCAATATTTTTTGGATTGCAGGTTCAGGAGTTTTATCAATGTTCATGTTACTAGGTTCCCAGTTATTTTGGCGGTTTGCATTGCGCTTTTATACCAGTGCTTCTAGTTAATATTGAAAGTGCGAACCAGATGATATCAAGCGAGTTTACATAGAGGTGGCAATTTGACTAAACTATTCCCACAGCGGCTGACAGGTTTCTCCCTAGCGAGCCTTTACACAACAAGTTCTAGCATCTGCGTGTGGATGCTCGCCTCCACTTTCTCGCCCTCCCCCGCTGTTAGTCAAGCCGCCTTTTGTCCGCCTTCTCCTTCCGCAGTACCACCAACCAATAATATTCCCGGTTCTATCCCCAATTTTAGTCCCTACCTGCCCCCAACTAATATCCCTTCACTGCCGCCTAGTAGTGCCATCCAGACAACTGCTCCATCATCTGTACCCCAGCCCGCTGCGCCCCCAGTCAACTTACCGAGTAATGTAGATCTATCTGCCACTACTTCCAACCAATTAAGTCGCTATCGTTTAGGGGTAGGAGACGCTATTTCCATCTTTGTACAGCGCTTTCCCGATCTAAACTTTCAAGGTCAAATTAACCAAGAAGGGAATGTAATTACCCCCCTGCTAGGCTCCGTCTCCCTGACTGGATTAACTTTAGAAGAAGCTCAAGAAAAAATTCGCTGCGAATTAAATCGCTATATCATCGATCCCAAAGTTACTCTCAACCTGGTTTCCTTACGACAAGCCCAAGTTACCATTGCCGGAGAAGTTCAAACTCCTGGCTTTTACATTTTCCCCCCCGGAGCGCAACTTTCCGCTGCCCTCTTTTCCTCCGGTGGCACGACTTCCCTCGCTGATTTGCGGAAAGTTTTAGTTCGTCGCCGCCTGATTGATGGTTCAACCGTTCAACAATCCTTTGATTTATTTACCCCCCTGCAAAATGGCGATGCCATCCCGGATTTGCGGTTGCAGGATGGGGATGCCATCATCGTTTCCAAACTGGAAATTGGCACAGAGAAAGACTACAATCGTAATCTGGTGGCTCGTTCCACCATCTCCCAGCGATTCATCAATATTCGAGTTTTAAGCTATTCTGGGGGAGGGATGGGTCGAATTCAGCTACAGAACGGCAGTACCTTTGTGGATGCGCTGACAGCTATTTCCCCCAATCCCGATACGACTAATCTAGACGAAATTGCTTTAATCCGCTTTGATCCTCAACAGGGCAAAGCAGTGACTCAGTACCTGAATGCGAAAAGCGCTCTGTTAGGTGATATCTCCCATAATATCCCCCTGCAAGATAATGATGTGATTGTGGTTGGGCGGAATTTGATTGCTCGGATTAGCTACGCCCTGAATATTTTTACTCAACCTTTTCGAGATGTTCTGGGGTTTCTACTATTTTTTGATTCTTTACGGAATAATGCCGGATCTTTGTTTGGCCCAACTCGTTAAAACTCTCAAAAATCAACATCAATTAATTACTAGCCAGAAATTATGACTCTACCAATTGTGAAACGCTACTTAATTGCCTTGAATAGACACAAATTAGTGGCGATCGCTAGTTTTGTGACAGTGCTAGGCATATCCGGTGTAGTGGCTATTCTACCAGCCCCGCCTAAAGTTTATACCGCCGAAGGCAGATTATCCTACAATCGCCCCATTGCCCCATTTTCCACTACGGGAGAACAAATTCAAACCCAAGGACAGCAACTAAGTAAGGAAGTGCTACTGAATGAAAATGTGATTAAACTGGTTTCAGAACAGGTCAAAATTCCTCCCAAAACCTTAGTGAAAAAAGCCGACGTTGCCCCAGTCATGCCAAAACAGGATAGGGCAGCGGGTGGAGGAGCCAGACAATCCAATACTCCCCTGTTTTTTCAGGTAACTTATATTGACGATAATCCCAAGCTGGCAGAAACGGCGGTGGCGGCTTTGATGCAGGCAATGGTAGAACAAAGCCGTTTAATTAATACTACGCGCACTCGCTCCATTATTGAAGCGATTAACAAGGCTTTGCCCCCGGTGCAAAAGCAACTCCGGGAAGCCGAAGAGAAATTAGAGAAATATATTCGGACGGAAGGACCGGGAATTGTGGCAGCGCAGGATGGTACGCTCCAAAGTGGGATTATCAGCGCTCAACAGCAGCAACGGCAAATTCAGATGACGCTGGGGGGAATTGAAACCCAAATGCGGAGTTTGGAACAGAAATTGGGTTTGACTCCAGAAGAAGCTTACACTTCTTCGGCGCTGAGTGCCGATCCAATTATTGCTAGCTTGCGATCGCAGATTCTCCAAAATGAAACCCAGTTAGAAATTCTCCGCCGGGATTTGCGAGAAGAACATCCGACTATTATTGACTTGCGGAAAAAACAACAAGCCTACGAGCAGTTACTTCAGCAGCGAGCCAGCGAAGTAATTGGCGGTAACGGTGTTGCCGCTCCTTTACCCGCTCAAATTCGCCAAAATAGTAGTTTAGATCCGGCGCGGCAACAATTGGCAGCTAATCTGGTAAGTTTGCAAACCCAACGGGATACCCTTCGACAACAATTAGTGGCAACTATCCAGGCAGAAAAGCAGTTGCGCCAGGAATATGCCGTACTACCAAACAAACAGTTAGAGCAGGCACGGTTGCAACAACAACTACAAATTCAACAAACCCTCTACGGCAAGATGCAAGCAGCCTTAGCGGATGCAAAACAGGCGAATTTGGAAACTGTCACCAGCTTAAGTATTGCCCAATTACCCAGAGTCAAAGATGATTCTAAGCCCAAACTGAGTATGGTAATTGCTCTGGGAGCAGGCGCGGGAGTTGGCTTATTGGTAGCTGGCGGGTTGATTTTCTTCCTGTCTACCTTGGATGGCACTTTGCATACTTTAGAAGAAGTCCGCACTCTGTTACAACAGCGGGAAGTATTGGTGTTGGGGGATTTACCTTGGGTAAATATTTTTGATCCCGTGACAGGGGAAAACCCCATTTTGTTACAACCAGATTCGATCTACGCTCCATTTTACGAACGTTTCCGCAGCAACTTGCGCCGGAGTGGGGATGGCACAATCAAAGTAGTCTTATTTACCAGTACCGAAGCTGGAGAAGGGAAGACTGTCAGCGCTTATAATTTAGCGATCGCTTCTGCTTTAGCTGGTAAACGGACTTTGTTAATTGAAGGAGACTTGCGATCGCCTTCCCAATCCAAATTACTCAAAGTCGCCGCCGATCCCTATATCAGTTTAGAACCTTTACGTTACTACGGTAGCAGCAGCGAATATATCCACCTAGTTCCAGATATTCACAATCTTTACCTCATTCCCAGCCCGGGCAGTCAACCCCAGGCAGCGGCGATTCTGGAATCTAGCGAAATGCGGCGATTATTGGCAGATGTGCGGGGGCGATTCGATCTCGTCGTCATTGACACTCCCGCCTTAAGTGAATGTAATGATGCCCTGCTTTTAGAACCCTACAGCGATGGAATTATCCTCGTAACTCGCCCCGGTTATACCCAAGGTAATATGCTCTCTGAAGCCATCGATCAGTTAACGGAAGCCGAAGTACCGCTCTTGGGAGCAATTATTAATGGGATTGAAGTTCCAGCGGCTTTAGTGGCGATGTCGATGGGAGTGGCGAGCCAGATATCTGAAGCCGCTGAAACACCTGCCGCTGAAAAGGTTGCCGAGTCAGCACCCAGAGCGAGCATTAAATTGTAGGCATCTATGATTTAAATAATTGTTTAGTGGTTTTGTAAAAAAGTATAAATATTTTAGCAACCGATCCATTGTGGCGATATAATTAGCGCAATCAATCTATTTTTATCGTGGATAGGCTTTTGTAGGAGATTGGCATTATTATCAGGCTGTCATCTTTACTTGTCTTGCAAAGCTAGTTTTCCTAGAAATATTAGCTATCGTCTATCTCCTATGCCTAATGCAAGTTTGCCAAAATCTCCTAACGCCCATTAGGAGATCGTCAGCATAGTTTTTTTATTCCCGACTTGGGGCGATCTCATCTCAATTGAGACAATTGACTACAAGCGTCTACGTTAGCACTAAAGTACCTGTTTGCATTTACCAAGGTGAACAAAACTAATGAAACGACAATCATTGACGACTTTTCTGACGGCATCAGCAGTTGCCCTGGGTGCAACTGTAACCCTCAATCAACCCAGCCAAGCCCAAACCGCACGGGGCTTTTATTGCGATAGTTCCAACAATACCCCAGTGACGATGTATCAAAATGCCCAAGGCAATACCGAGCCTTGGATTAAGTGGACTTCCAATTACTTTACTGATTCTGGTTACAGTCCCGCGACTCGCTGCCAAGAAGTGAGCGGACGGTTAGAAACCTATCGTCGGAACAAACAGCTGAAGTTTATTACTGTCGGCAGAATGAATGGGCAAAACGTGGTTTGCACAGCTAGTCAAGTCAATGGTCGCTGCGAAGGTCTGATATTTACCCTCAAACCCCGCGAAGATGCTGTCCGAACTCTGAATAATCTTTTAGCTTGGCGGGAAGGACAAGCTGGTGCGCCTTCTTTAAGCGAAAGTGGTGCAGTACCTTATATCGATGTGAGCGGAAGACTTGGGGAAGAGGGGAGCAGTACAGGATCTCCTAATGTCCAGCCACCTTCCCAACCTAACCAAGGCGGTATGCGCGAACTTTAAAAAATATTCCCACCTTTGCTCCGGCACTGGCAACTGTAATGCTCAGAAATGCGATCGCCATAATTTCTTTACAACTGGGACTGTGGGCGAGTTTTGCCACCTTTAATTTACTTGATGGGGGCAGCATCCTTGCCCAATCAGTCCCCGTTGATTCTGTAATCCAGAGTGCCGATCTTCAAAGGTTGGCACAACAGACAACTGTGCGGATCTTCACTGCTGGTGCTTCTGGTTCTGGGGCAATCGTGCAGCGTCAAGGACAAACCTATACGGTGCTAACTAGCTGGCACGTCCTGGCTTTTAGCGACGAGCATACCATCGTTACTCCTGACGGTCGGCGTTGGACACCTTTGCGACAGCCGAGGCAACTGGGGAATACGGATTTAGCCATCACTCAATTTCGCAGTTCTGCCGCTTATCAAGTGGCGCGAATTAGCACTGAGCCAGTACAGGTGGGAGAACAGGTATTTGCCGCTGGATTCCCCATGTATCAGGGAAGGACTTTAGAAACTACTTTCGATCTAGGTATCCGAGCCTTTCGATTTACCAGGGGCGAAGTGTCGTTGCTACCAACCAAAGCTTTGGCTCAAGGCTATCGTTTGGGCTACACCAACGATATTGCCGTGGGCATGAGTGGCGGCCCAATTTTTAATTCCCAAGGTTTGTTGATTGGAATTAATGGTCGAATTAAAAACCGCGATCCAGATTTTGGAGTATATGGATTTGAGGACGGTACGGAACCATCCCCAGCCTTGTTAGAGCAGATGGTGAGTTCCAGTTGGGGAATTCCCATTAGTACCTATTTACAATTTGTTTCTCGTCGCTAAGGAGTTTAATTATGAGTTTTTCCAAGTTTAATGGGCTTCCGGCTTTCCTAGTAGGAACGGCGACTGTTGCGGCAATTGTTATTAGCCAACCAGCCTCAGCAAAGACGGCGAAAGAAGTAGCACAGATTGCTGTTCCGACTACTGTCAGAATTGATACTTCGGCTGGTGTTGATAAGGGCGGTTCGGGGGTAATTATTGCTAGAGATGGCAATACCTATACGGTGCTGACTGCTCATCATGTAGTTGCCAACCAAGCTCAGGAATACAAGATTTATACCAGTCAGAAAAAAACTTATACTGTCCAAGCAATTCAAAGTTTGCAGAAAGGCGAGAAAGATCCAGATTTAGCCATTGTTAAGTTTGAAAGTCCAGAAGAATATCCAGTCGCCCCCTTGAGCAATTCCGACGATGCTTCCATTGGTTCAGGAATTTATATTTCTGGTTATCCAATGTCGATTGAAGTTAGCGGGGAACGGGAATATGAGTTTACCGCTGGACAAGTTACTAGTCGTCCTGACAGTCGTCCCCAAGGGTATACTTTGCGCTATGACGCGGTGACGCGGCGGGGAATGAGTGGCGGACCAGTGTTTGATGTTAATGGTCGTGTAGTAGGCATTCACGGACAAGGCGATCGCGATGGCGTGGTCAAAAATGAGTCAGCAGGAGGCGGACAAACTGAGATTAAAACAGGTTTTAATGCGGCAATACCTGTAAATACATTTAAATCTTTAATTGCCCAAGCGGGAATTAATATTCCTTTGCAAGTGGATAATACCCCAGCGGAAAATGTTGTGGCAACTCAACCTACCCGCCAAGATGTAAGAAGTTGGGCTGATGACTTTGCTCTAGGTCTTGGTTTGGGGCTGCTGCGGCAAGTTATTCCCATTCCAAGTATTCCCGGTTTGCCATTTTAAGGGTTGAGAGCGATCGCCCTAGGGCGTGTTTGCCAACCTTCCGATCCCCCCTTAAAAAGTAGGTGGATCTCCCCAAAGTAAGTAGGTGGTCATAAATAAAAGACTATACGCAAAAGTTCGTAGTTGGGCTTCAGCCCCAATCCGGAGGGCTGAAGCTAGGCTGTTGACTTTGTGCCATTTGATATTCTTCATCCCTTCAGAACAGAAATGAAAAGACCATTGCCTGGTAATTTACCTGGATTAGGTAATGTAGTTTCTCATACAGAATTACTAGAACCTTCTGTCCCTGTAACACTTTTGATGTGGTTTGGTCTAGGATCGGGAGCAGCAGTCAGTGCTTGGAACTGTTTAGCTAACACCCCTCAAATTGATAATCCAAATAGTAGTGTGCTGGGATTGCTACCACTTTATGCTCATTTAATGCCTAACTACTTAGGAGAAGGGTCTTCAGATGTTTTCCCTAAAATTTTACAAGCACTGATAGATCTCCAACAATCTATATCAAAAGAAAAAAGTTAGCAACTGCTTGAATTTCAGTGTATAGGGCGGGTTTAGATCATTTGTTGGTGGGTATCAAAGATCTAAGTTAACCCGCCCCTACCCGAATGGGAAAATATTGAATAAAATCCGTAGGGGCGGGTTTAGCAATAACTTTTGATACCCACCAATAACCTAAATAAACCCGCCCCGCACACCTATCGAGCCAGTCAGTTAATGGTAAAATTGAGGGTGTATGGGGCGGGTTTAGATCATTTTTCGGTAGACATCAAAGATCTGAGTTAACCCGCCCCTACCCGAATGGAAAAATATTGAATAAAATCCGTAGGGGCGGGTTTGGCGATAACTTTTGATACCCACCAATAACCTAAATAAACCCGCCCCCCAGCCCATCGAGCCAGTCAATTAATGGTAAAATTGGAGGTGTATGGGGCGGGTTTAGATCATTGGTCTGTGGGCATCAAAGATCTGCGTTAACCCGCCCCTACCCGAATGGGAAAATGCCATATAATTGTGATGTGGCATTGTTGACAAAAACCATGAAATACAATCCGGATATCCACAATCGTCGCTCTATTCGTCTACCAGGATATGATTATAGCCAACCAGGTGCATATTTTGTGACAATTTGTATTTGGCAACGTGAATGTTTATTAAGTGAAATTCAAGACGGAAATATTCTATTAAGCAATTATGGTGAAGCCGTCAATTTTAATTGGTTGAATCTGATCAGAGTCTATCCTCATATTGAATTAGATTCTTTTGTAATTATGCCCAATCATATTCATGGAATTATTATCATAAAAAGTCAAAATAAAAATCATAGTCTATCCGAAATTGTGAGATGCTTCAAAACATTTTCTGCCCGTCGGATCAATCAACTACGTTCTGTGACAGGAATACCTGTATGGCAAAGAGGTTATTATGAACATATTATTCGTAACCAAACAGGATTATCTAAAATTCAGGAATATATTATCAACAATCCCTATAATTGGGAAAGCGACGAAATATACCCATCCTCAAAACAAACATTTTCAGCTACAATTAGCCAATAGAATCAGGCACGAAAGTAGATTAGGACGACTCCGAGGTAATTTATGCGACAAATTCAATTTCTGACAGCGATCGCTCTCTCTATTGGTTGTATTTCCAGCAGCGCGATCGCCTTCCCCGCCCATCGCCCTCAACAAATTGCTCAAAGTGAATGTCGCGGACAGCAAATATTAGAAGCACAAACCTGTGTTGGAGATGACATAGAATCAGAGGAAGAAAAACTGTATCAATTGATTAACGAGTATCGCGCTCAAAACGGACTTCCCCCGATACCCATATCCAAATCTTTAAGTCTAGTAGCTAACCGTCACGTTCTCGATTTAGCAGAAAACATTGGTTCGCTAACGCATGGTTGGAGTGACTGCCCTTACAGTGGGAGTGATAGTAATACTTGGGACTGTATGTGGTCAGCCCCACAAAGATTCAAAACAGCCTATCCTGGTAGAGGTTACGAAAATGCTCATGGGGGTTCGCGAGGATATAAAGCATCCGCAGAATCAGCCTTGAGAAGTTGGCAAGGCAGTCAACCTCATAATGCCGTAATTCTTAATCAAGGTTTATGGAAAGATAGTCAATGGAATGCACTAGGAATAGGGATTTATCAAGGATATGCAGTTTTATGGTTTGGGGAAGAATCCGATCCCGCTAATACAACCAGCGCGATCGCTTTCCCTAACCCTCGCAATCAACAAATGGCTGGCAATATGACCAACTCAACTTTAATCGCTCAAGCCAATCTTTCTCAGTTGGAACAGGGCGTAATTGACGAAATTAATCGAGTCCGAACAAATCCCACAGATTATGTAGCAGTCCTAGAAGAATGGCGAGCCAAATTTGAAGGCGATCGCGTTAAAATAGGTAACAACTTCTACCTGCAAACCCAAGAAGGAGTTAGAGCCGTTGATGAAGCCATTCAAGTATTGCGTTCAACTCGCCCTTTACCTCCCCTGAGTACATCTCAAGGTATGTCTTTAGCAGCCAAAGACCACGTTAACGATCAAGGTCCCAAAGGGAATATTGGTCATAATGGCAGCGATGGTAGCGATCCAGGAACCCGAATCAAACGCTATGGCTCCTTTGGATCTAGTTACTATTATGGTGAAAACATCAGTTACGGCATGGACAATGCGCGAACCGTGGTCATGCAGTTAATTATTGATGATGGAGTTCCCAGTCGCGGACACAGAGAAAACATTCTCAAACCAGAATTTCAATCAGCCGGAGTGGGTTGCGGCGCTCACGCTCAATATCAAACAATGTGCGTGATTGACTTTGCTCAAGGTTACATCGAAAGAGGCAGTACAAGTCAGAGTTCGCCAAATTCTAATAGAAGAGATCGCCGCCATCGCCACCCTTTACCAACTCGATAGACATTCACTATTTTAGTTTCAGTTGAGGCGATCGCAGGGCTTGGGAATAGCGCGATCGCCTTTTTCATAACTAGACAGAACATTTGACTGTAGATTCGGTCAATGACGATCGCTTCAAACATTTTCAGCTACAATTAGTAAATACGATCGGGTGGAAAAGTAGATTAGGAAGATTACTGGTTATGACAGACAGACTAGATCGAATTGAAGCAGCGATAGAAGCCAATGCAGCCCAAATCCAAACCAATTCAGCAGCGATCGCCGAACTGCGTACCACGGTGAATTCATTGGTACAGGTTGTAGAAATTCATCAGCGCAATCACGAAGTCAGTCAACGCAACTTTGAAGCCAGCCAACGCACTTTTGAAGCGATTATGAACGAAATTCGAGGGCTGCGGACAGAAAGCCAACGGATATTGGAACATTTATTTGGTCAAGAAGAAAATTGAGGGTGGATGTCTTGGGTACGCTAGGCGATCGCCTTCAATAACGCTACAGAAATGCTATTCTACTTTTTAGGCGATCGCCAATCTTGAATCGCCTTTTCAGGCCACATCCAATTATTACTCAACTTATCCGGTTGGAAATTTACTGGATCGTCTGCCATCACCTTTTGACGCAATTTCAAAGATTCATTTAGCAGACTTTTTTTCTTATCTTCAGGTTGAGTTTGGGCTAATTGTTGCAAACCTAGGGACAACCCCGCATAGGTAGTTAAAGTATCTTTATTAGAAGCGATCGCCGTCGGATTTTTCTTTTGTTCGCTCTTGGCTAAGGCATCAAACCAAACTTGAATGGCTCGGTCATATTTGCCCTCAGCATAATAGGCAAAACCCAAAGCATTGCGATAACTAATAATATCGGGAGCGGTGGCGATCGCTTGTTCCCAATAGCGTCGAGCATCGTCTAAACTATAGTCTTTATTACCCCTTTGAATTGATTCCCAAGCCAAACGCCCCCGCAAAAAATTAATTGTGGGATGATCGATCTGCTGTTTTGGGACTGCTTCTAAAGCCGCTCTGCCCTGGGATAGCGCCCCTCGGTTAAACAGTTCTTCTACCGCTGACTTCCCCGCCACCAAATCCCCTTGGGTAAAGCGCTCAATTGCTAAAGCAGTCAAGGAAGAAGTATCAACTTTAGGTAAATTAGAACTGACAGGAGAGGGAGAAACATTAGTTAAAGGTGGCACTGCAGCCGATTCCACAGGTTGCGGCTGGCGATTTTGAAATCCCCACACTCCTAACAGGGCAACAGCCGCGATCGTAGTCAGGCCAAAAACTCCCCATAATAAAGGGGAAACCCGCTCATTGCGCCGCCAATCTCTAAATAATGAGGTGGAAGGATTTAATAGCTGCGTCTTCCCTTGCCCAGGGCTGCGTGGGCGAGCCGGGGAAGGGGCGCTCAAAGCAACTGCCCGTGGTGGAGCGGAAGACGAATCTGAGTCCATTGGATCGCAGGGTAATGAAGCCCCTGATTCTCCCTTGGGAGATTGATTGGGTGGCGATTCTGCACCCTTTAAACCATTAAATTCCTTGGTTCCTGGAAAATTTGCTGGGGGAATTCCAGTATCGCTAGCTGGTAGCTGGCGAAACAAATCTGCAATCAATGCCGCCGCTTCCGGATCTGACTCCTCTGATTCAAAATTACCAGGATCTCCTGCTTCCGCCCAGATCCCACTGCCAAAACCATTGAGGGCATCGGTGGGGAGCAAGATGGAACCGTTGGGATAATTGCGGGAATTAAACTTAGAAACGGCTAATTCTGGGTAAAAAGCGTCCTCTTCTTCCTCTACCCAAAAAGCTTCTTCGGGATTTGGTACTGCGAGAGCGGCGGTTAATTCTATTTCCCGGTCATTTTGGGACAGAAAGCCGTCAAATTCTGATTGCAGATAGAGGACAGGCAAAGCCCAATATAATTGGTTCGATCCATAGGCCGAAATTAGCCCTTGGCGAGCGCGGCTCAAACTCAAGTCAATCGGGTAGCCTTGATTGAGGTTGCGATAGAACAATCTAGTTAGGGTGAGGGCAACTTCATCGGGAATCCTTTCTGCCATTGCTAATACGCTGGGAATGCCCCGTTTAATTAAGGCTTGAGCGAGGTTATCTTGTCCGCTGGCAGAAGTTTGTGCTGGGGCGCTATAGGCTCCCCGACAGGAATTGAGCAGGGCAATTTGGACTCCATTATTGGCTAAGAGTCCTGCCAAATCGTCGCCACTTAAGGTTTCTGTCAGGCCAGTTTTGCCGCTGACTAGATAGAGGCCGCCGCCTGCCTCTCCAGCACTGCTGTGACCGGAATAATGAAAAATCTGATACTGCCCCATTTCTAAGGCTTGGGTGAGTTGTTCTCGACCGGGCTGTTCGAGGATTTTTAGTTGGATGGTAGACAAACCATTACTGGCGCGGCTGCGGAGTTCGGCTTGCAGATGTTGGGCTTCTTGCTTTAAGGCCAAACTTTCGCGATCGCTGGGAGCCGCGATCGCCATTAAAATCTTTAAAGGTTGATTTTCTCCAAAGAAACTTTCTAGGGGGGGGAAGCGCTTTTCGGCAATTTGATAGCGGGAAAAAGCCACATCTGCCCCGGTAGCCAAAGGGCGATCGCCATCGTGGAGAACTTCCCAAGGCAGGCGGGGCAAGCGATTGCCCTTCAATCCCAACCGCAAACGCAATACTAAACGTTGATTTTCGGCGATCGCTTGGGCGCGAATCCAGCTATCGCGCAAGCTGCCATGAAACAAAGCATGATAAAGTTGTTGACCAAGGGCAACCAAATTCGGTGGGGATTGAGTTGATAAAGCTTCCGGCGATCGCTTTCCCGAAGTATCCCCTTGCAGCAACTCAAATAAAGGATCGTTCATCAGTTGCCGCGACTGGGCTAACCAATCATCCACAGGCCATTTTACCTGTTCCTCTGCCAACGGCACTCCCGGCGCAACTCGTTCCAGGCGCACCAAATACTGATCTTGCTCCCCTAGGGGAGTGACGGAAATATGAAATTCCTGGGCTAATGAGGCCATAAGATTTTACTTTATTCGGAAACTTAACAACTTTTTCTACCTACGGGAAGATGTCTAGGCTGCTATAGTCTTAGATTGTAACAACCCGATTAAAGTTTCACTACAGGGCAAAGGTGGTTGGGATCGCTTCTGAACTTCCTATCGCCTGCAAGCTAACTTTTTTCCAATATTCCTCAATCTGGCAATGAATCGATCTTTGATTGGTGGTCAGATTTCTGCTTCCTCCCATCCGGCGCTAGGAGAGGGATGGGGAGATGGGGAGATGGGGTGATAGGGAGATGGGGTGATAGGGTGATATGGAGGGCGATCGCTCCAAAGCAGGTATTATGGGGGCGGAGGATAAAATCAAAATCGACTTTTCTGTTTTAAGATCGATGGTTAAGTTGCAAAAGCTCCTAGAATATTTCGCTTCCCTATCAATTCCGCCTAGCTTCTCAAATTACCACTGATTTTTTATTGGTTTTTCATTCCTTAGACGCGCTATATCATGTTTTTTTCTTCAGGCAAAAACTCAGGCGCGAAAATTTCTGTTAAGTTGTAGGGACAGATTTCTGGAAATGAAGACAATCCAGTTTCTCGTTCTGCACTAATGGTCGCAAGTTGATAAGTTTTCTCTAGTGTATCAGTTAATAGAGCGCTCAGACTAGGATTTTCTTTGAGCAATCTTTCTAGGCGTAAGCGTTGCTCTTTAACGGTTAGCTGCCAACTGCGGGAACGTAAATTAGGCTGAAATTGCCATTTCAGTAAGTGCATTATCAATACTTCTAATCTACTTTCTAATTCCCGTTTTTCAGCCCGTCCCATATCTGCAATTTCTTCAGCAATATGATGCCAATCAATTTGATGAAATTGTTTGGTTTTTAGCAGTTGTGATTGCTGTTGCGTCCAAGCATAAAAATCATTTTCGTAGGTAGATAAATTCATAATTGGAGAAGTCAAGCTATATATGGGGGCGAATGCCATTCACCCCTACTAAACCTGAAAGCGTTGCCTAAATCCCGGCAAAGACTATTACACTTCCTTCGGCTTTAACAAAATCTCCCGTTCGCTAATTGCCATCGCATGAGCCGGAAACCCTTCATAGGTAGCTAAAGTGTGGGTAGTTTTCTTTAATCTATCAAACCCTTCTGGAGTCAAATAACCAATTCCCGAACGCTTGAGAAAATCAAACACTGATACGGCTGAATAGGAGCGCGCAAAACCCCCTGTAGGCAGAATCGCATTGACTCCCAAGCAATAATTGGCAGTGGGAATGGGCGTATAAGCACCCAGAAGAATTTCGCCAGCATTTTTAATTTTTCCTAAAATGCTAAAAGGTTCCTTGATTAAGATCTCCAAGTGTTCCGGGGCATAATCATTTAGAAAATCAATTGATTCTTCTAAACTTTCCGTTAATAAAATGCCGCCGTAGGACGATAAACCTTTCTCGCAAAATTCCCTGCGCCAATCTGGGAGCCGCTTCAAATAATCAGCAAGAAACTCAATTGCTTTTAGGGCAAAGGATTCGCTATGAGTTAATAACAACGCTGCGGATTCTGGCCCATGTTCGGCTTCAATTAATAAATCCAAGGCTGCTAATTGAGGATCGGTAGTTTCATCGGTCAAAATAATTGATTCGCTAGGACCTGCGGGCAATCCTACATCAACCGTACCATATAATAACCGTTTGGCTGCCGAACCATAAACATTGCAAGGCCCGGTAATTTTATCCACCTTGGGAATTGTTTCTGTCCCCAGAGCCATCGATGCGATCGCCTGGATACCTCCTAGTTTATACACATCTTTCACCCCTGCCATCTCTGCAGCAACTAGGGAAGCAGGTTCGACATTGCCATCTTTATCGGGAGGGGTACAAACAATCACTCTGGGAACCTTTGCCACCATTGTTGGTACTGCCAACATCAACATCACGGAAGGGAAAGCACCTTTTCCTCGTGGCACATATAACCCGGCGCTGGCAATGGGAGTCACCTTTTCCCCGGCAAAAACTCCCGGCTGAATCTCCGCCAATTGGATTTCTTCCGGCATCTGGCGCTGGTGAACTTCCTTGATATTAGCAAAAGCTTGGGCGATCGCGGCCTTAATTTCTGGTTCAATGGCCTGGTGCGCTGCGGCAAACTCTGCCTCAGTCACCTTAAGATTATTAATTTCTGCCCCAGCATAGTCAAACTTGCGGACATATTCCAGCACCCCCGCATCGCCATGCTGTTTAATCTTGTCAATTACCTCTTTCGCAATCGAGAGGGCATTTTCAATATCTAACTCAGCTCGTCTTTTTAACGCCGCCACTTCCTCCCGCGTCATGGTTGCCAGTCGGAGAATCCTCGTCATATCTTCCTCCTCGAATAAATCTTCAGGAACTCAGATTTTCCCCTAGTATCGCCAAATTAGCAACAGCCGCAGAAACTCAGCCTCAACCTAATTATCCCAAAAATAGCCTTTTTCCACCGTTGTATAGCGATCGCCTGGATGATATTTTAGCAGATAGGAACGGGCGATCGCCTCCAATTCTCCTAATCGCTCAAATTCCATTTGCCCAATTTCTGTATCTGTAGAGAGTAAAATCACTTGATGACTAGCATAGGGAAAATAGCGCTCGACTAAATTTTGGCGATGGGAAGAATCTAACCTCCCCAAAGGGGTATCAATTACCACAGGTAATTTTCGCCCTGAAACTCGCGCCAAACCCCATAAAAAAGCAATAGCTAATAATTGCTTTTCCCCCGCTGATAGTCGATGTTTAGGTAAAATTTTCCCATCCGGATCGTATAGAGAAATCCTAAAAGTTTCGGTATCAATTGCCAGACGATGAACTAAATCCGACTTGTGCAACAAATAGCGAAAACATTCTGTCACCTCCAACTCTAATTTATTCAACTTCTTCAAAGTCAACTTTTCTCGAAATAACTTTAAAGTGACTTGCACCTTGGCAATGGAAGTAATAATATGCTGATTGCTTTTCAATTTTAAGTTTTCTGCGGCATACTCTGCCAAATCCTTTTTAGTTTTTGCGATCGCTTTTTGCAATTCATCGCAGCGGCGTTGGGCAATTTCACAGTCAGCTTTAGTTTTAAAAAACTCTTTTTGGGCAACTTTAACCAAATTTTCTAATTCTTGATAATCTTCCGGTGCGGCTGCCGTGGCGATTTGCCGTTCTAGCGCATCAATATCAACTTCTAACTTTTCCAGTTCCGCTAACTTTCCCGTTGCCTTGGTGACATCTCCAGGAATAACTAACTTCAACAACTCGTCTAATTGAGTTAATTGTTCTGCTTCTGCCAATAACCAAGAACTTTCATTAGTCGCAATTTCCTTTTCTAAGTCTTGGTTTTCAGCTTGCAAAAAACCTTGGATTTTGGCAACTTTCTCAACCGAAAATGCTTGTTCAGTAATATAATTAATTAAACGGCGATCGCGCTCTTGCAAAACCCGCCAAGCTGCCTTAGCTTCCTGATGTCTCTGCTCCTTAATTCCTTGTCCTTGCGCTTGTACCAGTAATGGGGAAATTAACGCCAAGGGTAAACTTTCCGCTGCCAACTCCTTCAGATCTTTTTGGACAATTTCGGCTCGTTCCTGCAACTCCCGTTGTTGAGTTTCTAAAAGAGTGCGATCGCGAGCAACTTTCCCCCCTTCGGCTACAAATTGATTTAAAGCCTGTTGATACTTTGCTTCTGCCAAAATTACCTGTTCATTCAAACCTGTCAATTCGTCATTTGCCGCTACCAAATCAGCTTCTTGCTGGTTCAACTTTTGTTCGATTTCTGCCAAAGTCAGCAACTCTTTAGCACTAGCTGTTTCCTTCCGTTTCCGATTTGCCAAAATTTCTAAATCCTGCCCCAGACGTTCTGATAATTCCAACCCTAATAGGGATTGAATAGCTTGGACAACCACCGGAGGAGGAACTTCTTGTTCTGCCAATTCTTTAACCTGTTCCCCATCAAACAGAAACAAATTAGAAATGCCTATCGGCAGCAAGTTTTCAATATATTGATCCCACGTATTTGTCAATGCTTCATCCTTCCATCCATCAGCATCGCCATATTCTAATATTCCCAAAGTATCCTTGCCCTCTTTAGGATTAGCTTCCCAATATCTGACAATTTTGAACTTTTTTAAATCCCCATCTTCAATAATCTCAAAACTTAATTCAATCCGAGTTTGTGCCACGGGAGAAGCACTACGATTAACTGACTGAGCCAGAAAATCACTATAGCTCAAATTGCCCCGCGTAGAACACTGAGCGCGAGCGCCGTACAAAGCCAGCCGAATCGCATCAATTAAAGTAGTTTTTCCACCGCCATTCATCCCCCCAAAAAGGATAATTGGGCAGATATTACCATCAATTTCAGGATCGAGATTAATTACTTGCCGACCGACATAGGGACCAAAGTTTTCAATAATGAGTTCGCGGAAAATCATGCGGGTAACGTATGGTTTTATGATGGGATTGAGTGGGTTTCATTTAAAAATAGTTGAACATTGAGTTTATTCCTACAGGACTTACGCAGACCATCTACATATAGTGTTTTGTAGGGGCAATCCCCCCGTGGTTGCCCCTATTCCTAGGATAGTTGCGTAAGTCCTATTCTAGATGGGGAAACTACGAAGGAGAATAAAAAAGGCGATCGCTCTCTACTTTAATCTTAAAATCAAGAGCGATCGCTTCTTGCCTACCTAATTATCAACGATTTTTGTCTGACCACAGACGAGTAGGCAAACCCCAAACATAGATAAAGCCTTCAGCAGCTTTGTGATCGAAAGTGTCTTCGGCTCCATAGGTAGCCAAATCGTGACTGTAGATGGAATTTTCTGATTTCCGTCCGACAATATTGGCATTACCTTTAAACAATTTCAGCCGTACCGTTCCCGATACCTGCTTTTGGGTTTCCTGAATAAAGCCATCTAAAGCAGCTTTCAAAGGACTGTACCACAAACCGTTATAAATTAACTGGCTGTAGGTTTCTTCCAAACCCCGTTTGTATTGGGTAACATCTCTTGTCAGCGTTAAACTTTCCAAATCCCGGTGAGCGTGAATTAAAACTAACAAAGCTGGGGTTTCGTAGATTTCCCGTGACTTAATGCCCACCAAGCGATTTTCAATCATATCAATCCGTCCGATGCCGTGTCTGCCGACAATTTGATTTAGTTGTAAAATCAACTGCACCGGATCGATAGCATTGCCATTCAAGGCTACGGGAATGCCACCCTCAAAGGTAATTTCCACATATTCTGGCTCATTGGGAGCATCCACCAAAGATTTAGTCATTTGGAAAACATCTTCCGGTGGCTCCACCCAAGGATCTTCCAAGGGACCAGCTTCAATTGCCATCCCCAACAAGTTGCGATCTAAACTGTAGGGAGAGGACTTTTTGACGGGAAAAGAGAGTCCATGCCGTTCTCCATAGGCAATGGTTTCTTCCCGACTCATTTTCCATTCCCGCGCCGGAGCCAAAATTTTGATTTTGGGATTCAGCGCCCCAATGGAAACATCAAAGCGTACCTGATCGTTTCCTTTCCCAGTACAACCATGCGCGATCGCATCTGCCCCATATTTTTCTGCCGCCTCCACCAGCAACTTAGCAATCAAGGGGCGAGCCAAGGCAGTGGAAAGGGGATAGCGATTTTCATACAAAGCATTGGCTTGAATTGCCGGAAAAGCATACTCGCGCACAAAGCTCTCTTTGGCATCCACCACCAGGGATTCCAGCGCCCCAGACTTGAGCGCTTTGGCTCTAATTGGCTCTAATTCATCTCCCTGCCCCAAATCCGCCGCCAGAGTAATTACATCTTGTACGCCCCATTCTTGCTTGAGGTAGGTAATACAGACGGTGGTATCAACTCCCCCGGAATATGCCAGTACAACTTTGGTAGCACGACCCATTGGTATTTCATCCCAGACAACAACGAGTCATTATTATCTACCGGATTGATAACCACTCTTGTCCATAACAGGATAGATTCAGATTTGCAAGTCAGCAATGCTTAACTTTTGAGCCGGAAGTGCGAACTCTATCAGAACTTTACGCAGAGCCTCTATAATATAGCGTTTTGCAGGGGCAATCCCCCCGCGATCGCCCCCTATTTCTAGAATAGTTGCGTAAGTCCTGTCTATTTAACAGGATTTACGCAAATCTTCAATCCATGCGCTATATGGGGCGAATACCACTGGTTCCTAGGCTCTGCCTAGGAGCCAGTTTAAAAGCTAGCTATAATTGCCAACTATTGAGGAGTGAAATATCGATGAACAACCAAAATTCAGCTATTAAGATTAAATCCCGACGCGCCCTCGCTCTGGCAATGGCAACCCTAGCCACAGGTCTTTTTGCCTCCGCTTGCGGTAATGCTCCCAAAACCACTACCAGCGGCAAAGGATTAAAAATCGGTTCCCTGCTGCCCGTTACCGGAGATCTTTCTTCCCTAGGTCAACAAATGCCGGAAGCGGCTCGCCTGCTCATCGATACTGTCAATAAGTGCGGTGGAGTCAACGGCGAGCCTGTCACCTTTATTCCCGAAGATGACCAAACTGACCCCACGGCAGGAACTACGGCAATGACCAAGTTAGCCGAAGTAGATAAAGTAGCCGGAGTTGTTGGTTCCTTTGCCAGTAGCGTTTCTACTGCTGCCATTGATGTTGCTGTTCGCAATAAAGTTGTGCTGATTTCTCCCGGCAGCACCAGCCCCGTCTTCACCAAAAATGCCCCAAAATACCAAGGCTTTTGGGCGCGGACAGCCCCACCAGACACCTACCAAGCCCAAGCTCTCGCCAAACTAGCTTACGATAAAGGGGCGAAACGCGCCTCTACCATCGTGATTAACAACGATTATGGGGTGGGCTTTGAAAAAGAGTTTGTCCAAGCCTTTAAGAAGCTGGGAGGAACCATTGTGAACGAAAGTAAGCCTACCCGCTATGACCCCAAGGCGACTACTTTTGAAAGTGAAGCCGCCGCAGTTTTCAAAGATAAGCCCCAAGCGGTTGCGGCTATCCTTTATGCCGAAACGGGCAGTTTGTTCCTAAAATCTGCCTACGAGCAAGGATTAAGTCAAGGCTCGCAAATCTTGCTCACGGATGGAGTTTATTCTCCTAGTCTGGGGGAACAAGTTGGCAAAACCAGCGATGGGAAATACATTTTGGCAGGAGCTATTGGCACAGTGCCGGGGGCAAATGGTCCAGCGCTGGAAAAGTTTTCTAAATTGTGGACAGAAAAGACTGGCAAGCCGATAACTGCCTATTTACCCCATACTTGGGATGCCACTGCTTTGCTGGTATTGGCAGCAGAGGCAGCAAAATCTAATACTGGGGAAGGCATTAAAAGCAAGTTGCGGGAAGTTGCCAATGGACCAGGAAAAGAAGTTTCCGATGTTTGCGAAGGCTTGGCACTAATTCGCAAAGGCGAGAAAATCAATTATCAAGGAGCGAGCAGCAACGTAGATATTGATGAAAATGGTGATGTGGTTGGAAGCTACGATGTTTGGGCAGTGCAGCCCGATGGTAAAGTTACCATGACAGGAAAAGTTAGCCCTAAATAGAGTTTTCGGCGCTGCGTCAAAAGTTGATTCGGGAGCGCCCCCTAAATCCCCCAATTCTGGGGGACTTTGAACCTTTAGTATTATCTTCCCCCAAAGTTCAATACGGTTCAGTTAAGTAGGTGGTCATAAATCAAAGAACGCAAAGGTTCGTAGTTGGGCTTTAGCCCTCTCCGGATTGGGGCTAAAGCCCAACTACAAACTAAAAAGATATAATCTGGAAAATATATCTCCTAGGGGCGCAGGGCAATGTTCCAACGGATTTGGCAGTGGCTAAAACAATTGTGGCAGCGATGGGTAGCTCGCCAACCCCCGCCAGCACCCACCCGGCAACCCCCCAGCGATGCCGAGTGCGAAAGCGTTTTTATGGAGCTTTTGCAGGAAGTGGCATCGGGCAGCACTCGCGGAGAAATTCAAGGTTTTTTGATTATTCAACAAGGAAAAAAGCACGTTACTGAGGCTGACTTAGTAGCGTGGTTGCGGCGAACTAGCGATAGTTGGTTGGCATCCCCCGCCCAGCATCAGGAATTGGGGCGACGGATGGGGCGGTTAGGAGATATTTATAAGGGAGAAATAGCCGAAGTTGCTAGAGATATTGGCAGACAATTAGTAGTAGAAAATAAACTATCTGTTCAATACCCATCCAACCATACATCTACAACCCTCACCAACAACCCATCCATTCCATCCAACCATACATCTACAACCCCCACCAACCAACCATCCGTTTCATCCAACCATAAATCTATAATTCTCATCAACCAACCATCCGTTACCCATCCCCCCACCATCAACCCAGAAGCCGCCACACTACATAACCAAGGCGTTGATTTAGCTTATGCCGGAAACGTATTAGGAGCATTAGCCCTCTTTGAGCGAGCCGTGGCAATTGACCCCAACTTCCACTTTGCCTGGAATAGACTGGGGATTGCACTCAATAATCTGCAGCGCTACGATGAGGCGATCGCGGCTTATGAGCGAGCCGTGGCAATTGACCCCAACAACCGCTTTGCCTGGTATGGACTGGGGAATGCACTCAATGATGTGCAGCGCTACGATGAGGCGATCGAGAAATTCGATCGTGCCTTGCAAATCACCAAAGACCAATTCTGGCAAGCTTGGTTTAATCGAGGTTGGGCATTTTTCGAGTCCCATCGCTACGATCTCGCTATCCAAAACTGGGATGACGGCATCAATAAATATCTGCCCGCTAACCCCGACTGGAAAGTTGCTCAGGGCAGATTGTATCAGGCAAAAGGCAGAGCGCAATATTTACATGGCAGACAAACAACCCAATACTTCCCCTATTTTCTCGAAGCCAAAACCAGTTACCAAAAAGCTTTAGAATTTCTCGATCGACCTAACCAACTGCGCTTAGGAGTATTGCAAGAAGCAATTCCAGTTTTTCGCGCCCTCAACGATGCTACTGCCAGCAAATATCTCACCCAACAAGGCATTGAGATTCTTCAAGACTTAATTTCAGCGGCTTCATCCCCCGCCCATAAACTGAGATTGCAACGCAAATTTAGCAGCTTTTACCAATTGGAAGTTGATAACCTCGTCCAATCTGGCAACTTTCCCCTCGCCCTCACCAAAGCCGAAAAGCGGAAAAATTATTGTTTGCGCTGGTTGAGGGAAGGCCGGATAGAAAACCTAGAAGATAGTCCCACCTGCGAGCAAATTCACCAATTACTCAATCCGGGTACAGCCATCATTTATTGGCACATCAGCCCTGCCGCCATTACTACCTTCATCCTCGGACAAAATCAACCCCTCCACGCCCAAATCTTCACGGAGGATCTGACCTCCATTGGTGCTGACAAAGAACTATATAAATTTGAAACCTGGCTAAAAGAGTGGAAAACAGACTATCAAAGTTACTGCGAAATCCTGAAAACAGAGGGAACTGAAAAAAAATCCGAAGCTCCCATTTTTAAGCAGGGTTTAGGAGATATCCCCTCCCAAGAAAACCATCCCTGGCGAGCCAAAATGCCAGAAAGATTAAACCAACTTGCCGAAATTCTCCACATTCGCCAAATATTAACTGCTGTCGGCAACAACATCACCCAAATCATCCTGATTCCCCACCGGGATTTACACCTTCTCCCCCTGGAATCCCTCTTTTACCAAACCCTAGAAGCCAATGACAATTTACCAGCAATTACCCGTTTACCCAGCGCCCAAATTGGCATCAATTTACAACCATTACAACTCACTGCCGAAAAACAACTGCTGAATGTATTTGGCTCTGCCGATGAGTTATGGTTTCCCGAAATGGAATTTGCCCTCATTGCCCAACTTTACCATCCTCACCTTACCTCCATTCCCAGTCATAACGCCACCAAACAGCAAATTACCGCCGCCATTCCCGCCGGAACAAACTGCTTTCACTTTACCGGACATGGCTACCACAATCTTGATTCTCCCACCGAATCAGCTTTAGAATTAACCAACCAAGAACGACTAACTCTCCAAGAAATTTTCAAGTTAAATTTTCAGGGTTATCACCTTGTCTCCCTCTCCGCTTGCGAAACCGGAATTACTAGCAAACAAGGCATCATCGACGAATATGTAGGTTTAGTTAGCGGCTTCCTCGCCGGAGGAGTTGCTCGCGTTGTCAGCACCCTATGGAGAGTAGATGAATTCTCTGCTGCTCTGATGATGATTAAATTTCATCAACTATTTAAAGATGGCATTCCTCCAGCCGAAGCACTGCAACAAGCTCAACACTGGCTTCGCACCATCACATATAGCGAGCTTGCCCAATGGTATCGCCATCGGGCAGCGGAATTACAATCGCCCTACTTAGTCTCGAAACAAAAATTAGAAAGCCTCGCCAGAAACATTGAAAATTCAGCTAGAATAAATTCAGATCAACCACCTTTTGCCCATCCCTGTTTCTGGTCTGGATTCACCATTACAGGCAAAATCAACAATACCTAAACCCCCTGTTCGTAGTTGGGCTTTAGCCCCTCCGGATTGGGGCTAAAGCCCAACTACAAACAGTTCTCTATTTACCTTTTGATTACTCGTTTCTAGGCTCTGCCTTGGATAACACCCGCCAGGGACTTAAGTCCCTGTCTAATAGATTAAGTCCTCTGAAGAGGACTGAAAAATTCAGGATTGTGGCTTATAGACCAATACAGTTCAGTTAACTAAGTTCGTAGTTGGGCTTTAGCCCTAATCCGGAGAGGGCTAAAGCCCAACTACGAACCTTTGCTTTCTTTCATTTATGACCACCTATTAACTGAACCGTATTGGTTTATAGACCTAGCAATACAGACGATAATGTGCCGCCAGATTTGATAGAATTGGTATTAGTCCTCTTTAGAGGACTTATGCTTTGAGACAGGGGTTAAAACCCCTGTCGGATTGCCGTTCAAACAGTTAAGCCTCAAAATCGTAGGTTGGGTTGCAACGATAGTGGAAATCCAACATTTATCAGTGGTTTGTTGGGTTACGCTGTCGCTCAACCCAACCTACGAATTACGAGTTTACTAATCGCAACTTTTAGACCATGAGCAAAATAGATCCCCAAACATGGCAAGCATTCTTGTTTGCCCTATCTCAAATCAAAGAACCTCTGCCTCCCGATGTCCAAACGGAGGTAAATGCCATTGGTAAAATCTTAGTTGAACAACCCGAAACTGCCCAAAATCAACTGATTCAATTATCCCAACATCCCTTGTTTAAAGATGCTTATAATGCCGCTTTCGATGATTGGACAGGGAATTACATTGTTCGCCCCAAAAACAAAGCAATTCGTGCTACCTTAGAAGGTGCAGAAGCGAATAACCTAGAACTAGAAAACTTTTCTCTGCCCCAAGATTTGCCAAAGTTGCTGGCACAAACTTTGATTTCTCCTCATCCAGAAGAGACAGTCAATCAACTGCAACAGCGATTAGATGCTCCCAACCCTGAAACCATTGCCGCAACACCGAATCGCCAACCTTGGGATTGGTTGAAAAAAATATTTCTATGAATCAATTAATTTATCCTCATCTCTGTTTATTTGTCTATCACCTGAATCAAGGGAAAGAACAACCAGAAAACCTAGAGAATATTGCAGTAGAAACAGTTGAAGGATATCCCATCGACGGATGGCGCTATACCTTGAATTTAGGCGATACTGATGGTTTGTTGGTAACATATTCAGTTAATGACGGCAATAACACCAAACCAAAAGATGTTAATTGTTTTACTCAACTGCAAACCAAAGTTTTAGCCGATAAGACAGTGGCAACCACAGACGATATTGCCACCGAAATCAAAATTGGTAAAACCTGGATGATTTTAGGAGTCTTGCCTTCATCCTGGGATACCCTATCAGCCGCATCGATTGCCCAAGCCGCAGCCAAGGTTTTAAATATTGGGGAAGTGGTAGCTGGCAAACCACAAAAATTCATGGGAGCCACGGTTTACGAATTCTCGAAATTCCCGCAAAAATGGCAAAACCTGGAAGCAGAAAATAGTCATTTAGTGGTAGTATTATATCCCGATCAAAATTCCCTAGAAACCTTTAATAAATTTAAGCGCGATTGGCTGAGATTATTTTGCTATCGCCATAAAGTCATCTGGTCTTATAGTAATACTAGACCAATTAAACTCTTTTTAGAAAAGCATTTTTTACCAACCGAAAAAACTTTTGATACCTTGAAAGTCAAATCGCCAGAACTAAATTTATTAGCGGCGAATTTGCAGCAAATGAAAATAGCTTTAGATGAAAACTCGAAAATTCTCTTTCAATATGCCACCTATCTCAGTTTCCTAGAAGTGCAATTGCAAACTCTCGAAACCAATTTATATGACTACCAACAAAGATTGATTTCAATGGTTGACAAAGCTAGGGAAACTAAAACTAATCCCGATGCCAATTTTCTGCAAACTGTCACCAATATCATTCATCAAAATACCGATAGTAATTTCCTGCAAGCCTTTACCAATCTTCCCGCCAAAAAATATCGAGATCAAGTTAAAAATGATATTGCCGCCCTCACGCCGGGATTGAGAGTGAGGGAAAAGTTTGTAGACACAATTCGGGGAATTGTAGAAATTAAGGAAGCGGAATTAAATGAAAGTATCGAAACGCGCGATCGCACTTTTCAAACCTTGGTTGGCATAGTCGGAGTCGGCTTAGGCACTGGCTCAATGGTAGCATCAGCATCGGCTAATTTCACAGAAGAAATTGCCGCCCATCCCTTCATTAACACTGCCATTAATATTATCCCCCTGCCACCATCAAGCCTTAAACTGGTGCTAGGTTTCAGTATCCTTTCGGGAGCATTTGCTAGTTTTGTAACATGGTTAGTTATCAGATGGCGATCGCACTGAGGATATTTCTAGCTGATCTTTGTCCTCACCCAAGCCCGAAAAGCTTTCATAGTTTTATTTCTGCCCTCAATTTTACTGCGTTCTAAATATTGCGGAATCGCATCAATCAGGGGCAATCCTGGAAAGTAAGTGCTTTCATTTACCTGCCTATATTGTCCCGATTGTAAAACATTGATTTCTAGTTTTGTCCCGTTAAAACGCCATAGTTCTCGCACTCCTAATTTTTCATAATTATTAAAATGGGTTCGGGAAGTAATATCAATTTCAATAGCGAGATCTGGTGGTGGATCTACGGTTAAATCAATGCGCTTTTTCCCGCGAATGGCGGCTTCATTCTCGATATAAAAACAACTATCCGCTTCTATTCCTTGACTCATAGCTGCACTTTTAAAAGTGGTAGAGCCGAGATTCCTAAACTCAATCTCTAGTTCTTCTAATAAAATTTCTACCAAGTTGCTAATAATTACTTTATCATCTTCGTGTTCTGGCAGGGGAACCATAATTTCTAAAATTCCCTGACTATAATTAATTCGGCTTCCTCGTTGCTCTCCCAACTCATCTAGCAGTTCTTCATACATTTCCCAACTGACATCATTCATCAAGATTTGTTGACCAGGGGGAAGAATTATTTGTTGAAGTTGGATTTGCATAAAACTAAGTATAGTGCGTCTGAATCATTTGTCTAAATCTGTAGGGGTAGCGCCCCCGTGCCTACCCCAATTTAACGGGGCAACCACGGGGGGATTGCCCCTACATGAGTTTAGAAACCCATGAAGTTGTAGCCAATACCCACTAACAGACCAACATCAGTGTTGTTGCGTAGGGATATATTTAAGCCCGCAGTCGCAGTAAATTGCTTCGTCAAGGGCAAATCCACCCCTCCAGAAATCAACAAGCCTAGGGTACTGCTCGCACCAGTGGCAATTGATAACCCCGCACCGACATAGGGAGCGTAAGGAATTGGCTCAAAGGGGTCTGTTTGCTGCACAGCAAAGTCATAAGTAACGGGAACAAGCAAAATAGTTTGATCGCCGAAGACTACTGCTGGACGGACGGAAAAACTGTCAGCAAAAGCTAGTTTACTAATTACAGCGAAATTTCCTCTGCCCAAAGCACTGTTGCCACCAATCCCAATATTGCCAGCCACCCCAATGTAGTTGGTGCCGTAACGGGTAGCTCGACCAGGGATAAATTCAGTTTGGGCAATGCGGTATTCTGCTGGTGCTAATGCTAATTTTTCGGATGAGACAAAGAGGGCATCACCAGTCGGTTGCTGCATTAAAGCAGCGGCGGTGGTGACAGTGGTTCCCGGTACAGGTTGGGAACTAGCGGCAACTGCCTGGGGTGCAGTGACAGGAGCGCTGGCGGTGGGAACGGTAGTTCCTGGTGCTGGCTGGGAATTGGGGGCAACTACCTGGGGTGCTGTCGCGCTGTCAGTAGTTAGCTGAAAAGTGGTTTCTTGGGAAACGGCAGTTTGAGCGGTATCTGCGCTCAGTGGCTGAACGGCAATGGTGTTCAGAACTGGTTTTGCTGCCTCGGCAATGGGGGTGGTGGCGGCTAGTTGCGGAGCATCAGCCTTGGGCATTTCTGCCTGGGCTGGCAATCCATTGCTCGCAGCGGCGATCGCGGCGATTCCGAGTAGAAAGGGAACTTGTCTAGAAAAGCTAGTATTCATGATCACTCCTCAACGACTGAATTAAACACTCAAAAAACAGAGATTGTAGTCTATATTCTCTGATATCTATTGTTGTTAGCCAAAATCAGTATTTTGACATACTCACCGGGCTGAAGCCACAGTGATTCTTGACGCTTCATCGACTGACGCTACCGAAATAGTCTTACTCTGTCTCTGCGTCCGTTTAGAGTCGTGGCAATGCCCTATCCCGACTGGATTTATATTTTTGGCGGCACTTTCAGATCTGTCGTGTTCAGTCAAAGTTTTAATCCCTAAATCAATCCCGATACTTTGGTTTTCAGCATCAAGTTGAACGGGTTCAACTTCCACAACAAAGCTCAAAAAATAGCGATCGGCACAATCCTTGATCGCGGTGACAGATGACGGAGAAGAGGGAAGCTCTTTAGACCAAATCAGTTTGATGTTGCCAATTTTGGTTAAATAAATCTCTCTCTCTGTTTTCATAGCGCGTGTTAGGATTCGGGTGCGATCTAATTATAAGTTGAGCTACGCCAGATGGCAACTCAATTTCACAGGGAAAGACATAGTGTTATGGAGTCCTAGTTACTTCTCTGTTTCTGTGGGAGGAGCGCTTCTGGAAGTGCTTAAAAAATACATTCAAAACCAAGAAAAGCTGCCCTAGAAGGACGGGGGTTGAATCCCATTCTTTTGGTCAATCTAGACGATTTTGACAATATGTTTGGCTTCGGACTGCGAGAAATGTGCCAAAAAAATAATTGCCTCCAGGCGCTGGTAGTTAGGGCGAGATGCACTTTGGAGGGAGGTTTCTAGCCTCCGGCAGCTGGCTCTTAACTAAGAATATCAACTGCTTCGACTACTTGCCGGGAAATAAAGGGTAGAATGTGTTTGTTTTTACAATGGGCTTTGCCTTCAGTGAAGACAACTAAAAGGTAAGGCTGGCGGTCAGGAATTTCAATATAGGCTGCATCATGGCGGACTTGGCTAGTCCAACCCGCTTTCGACCAAAGTTGGGCGTGGGGGGGCAAGCCTTCGCCGAGGAAGCCCGTTACCTGATTTTCATCCTCTGGGGGTGAATCGCTAGGGTTGAGGTTCCGTTGGAGCAGAGCCATCATTGCTTGCGATCGCACTGAGGATACTGCAATTCCACCAATAATGCAATGGATCAGCCAAGCAGTGGCATTGGTGGTGAGCATATTCCGATTTTCCATCAATTCGCCTAAAAAAGCTCGTTCTCGACCGTAGGGTCCATCCCCCCAAGTTTTTTGATTGACATTAATCCCTTTTAATTCTGCCCAGCCCAGGGATTGAAAATAACGGTTCACGATATTCCTCTGAGATTTCCAGGTTTCAAAGGGTCCAGGGGGCAGTTCGGGACCGCTGGTAGTGCCTGTGAGGGTATCCACTAGCAGACTGGTGGCATCGTTGCTAGAATGGGCGATCGCATCCCGCATGGCTCTATCTAGTTCGCTAGAGGGCTGAATCATCCCTTTTTCAATCCATTCTTGGATGGCGACCAGATAAAATAGTTTAATAATGCTGGCGGGATAAATTCGTTCGATGCCTCGGTAGTTAAAGCTGCGAACGGGATATTTCCAAAATTCGTAGGAACTGAGCGCTCCCCCGGTGTTGACTGGTACGGGGTGGTCGTAAACTATCCAAGTTAGGGCCAGTTGATTTTGAGCTAATTCTGGAAATTGTTTCCAGGTGGCAGCTAAAATCTGGTTGCCCAATTGTTCTAGTTGTTCGTCTTTGAAAAAGGTCATAATGGTTTCTTTGCCGGAATTGCAAGCACGGTTAGCCTCGGCAACAACTGGCGGTAGCGAATATCGCTGCCAAGCCAATCTGAATATTTATGCTTCTCCCGAATGCCATAGTTTGGCGACTCAAGCCGCTATTGGGCGCTATTTGCGAATTTTGTCATTAAATCAAGATTGTATATCTTTCCCTGTGGAGTTAGCGGAAGATAATTATCCTGGTTGGCTGTTGGCAAGGGATATAGAATTTTTGGCGGTAGCCGATACTCCTTATCAGCCTGTGGTGCTGTCAGAGGCAGAAATTCAGGCACGGTTGCCAGAGGCGATCGCTTTTACATATACAGCGATGGCTCAACCCAATTATTATCTTTGGGGCGGGACTGTCGCGCCCAATTACGATTGTTCGGGTTTGATGCAGGCGGCTTTTGCGTCGGTAGGGATTTGGCTGCCTAGGGATTCCTATCAACAGGAAGCCTTTCTGCCATCAATTCCGATTCAGGAGTTGCAACCGGGAGATCTAGTATTTTTTGGTAAAAATCAGCGCGTGACTCACGTCGGACTTTATTTAGGAGAAGGGCGTTATATTCACAGTTCTGGCAAAGATATGGGGCGAAATGGGATTGGGATTAACTTACTTTCCCCGGATGAAGATGAAGTTAGTCGCAATTATTATCAGCAATTCTGGGGCGCAGGGCGGGTAGTCGCTAGTTATCCTTAACTTCAACAAATCGCCATAGCTAGTTGTAGTGCGACAATGCGGAAAAGCCGTTCCCAGGTGGCAGCAGCGATTATTAATGCTTTAATTGTTTTAATATGGAAAAAATGATCGGGTGTAGGGCTGTTCAATTCTATAAATTTGGGAAATGATCGAACAATTGATTCACCGCAGTTTTACAGCTTTTGCCGATGGACTTTATGCTTTTAGCCGCAGCTTTGGGCGCTCGGCTTGGTTGGTTTTCCTGGCGATGTTCAGTGCCGCCACGGTTTTGATATTTTCCTTTCCACCCGCCGATGCTGCGTTGTTTAAAGATATTCAAGGTCATTGGGCCAAGTCTTGTATTGCCCAATTAGCCCAAAATAAGGTAATTAGCGGTTATTCTGATGGCAGATTTCGCCCCACCGAACCAGTAACTAGGGCAGAATTTGCAACGGCGATCGCTAAAGCCTTTCCTAACGTTGCAGATGTGCGTTCTGGGAAGAACTTTACCGATATCCCTAGTAATTATTGGGCAAAAGAGGCGATTAGTAAAGCTTATCAACGGGGGTTTATGTCCGGCTATCCGGAAGATACCTTTAAACCCGATGACAGCATTCAGCGCTTAGAAGCTTTCCTCGCCCTAGCCAGCGGCTTAAAATATGCTCCCACGCAACCAGCGACGAAAACCCTGGAAACCGCCTTTACTGATGTTAAGGATATCCCCAACTATGCTCAACAGGCGATCGCTGCTGCTACCGAAAAACAAATAATTGTCAACTACCCAGAAGTTAAAAATCTCAATCCCAATAAACTCGCTTCTAGGGCAGAAATAGCCGCTTTTTTATGCCAAGCTCAAGGCACTTTTGGGTTAGTTCCCGCTCAATATGTCGCTAAAACGAGCATTCCCATTGTCAAGCCGACGGAATTGCGAGGAGTTTGGCTAACAAATATCGATAGCGATGTGCTATTTGTCCGCGAAAAATTAACCAGCGCTTTACAACGGCTGCGGAATTTAAATTTTAATACTGTCTATCCGACGGTGTGGAATTGGGGTTATACTCTCTATCCCAGCGCCGTAGCAGAAAAAACTATCGGCACATCTCTTTTTCCTATTTCTAGTTTACAAGGGCGCGATATTCTCCAAGAAACCATTGAGCAAGGACATCAAAATGGGTTGGCAGTAATTCCCTGGTTTGAATTTGGGTTTATGGCTCCCGCTGACTCAGAATTAGTTCGGCGGCATTTTGGCTGGCTAACCAGTCGCAGGAATGGCGATAAAATTTGGAAAGAAGGGGTTGAAAACCGAGCTTGGCTCAATCCTTTTCATCCCGATGTCCAACAGTTTATACTGGATTTGCTTGGGGAAATTGCCAGCAAATATGATATTGATGGCATTCAATTAGATGACCATTTTGGATTGCCTGTGGAGTTTGGTTACGATCCTGTAACGGTGGCACTTTATCAAAAAGAACATAATGGTCAATTGCCGCCAGAAAATGCCGAAGATGCTGATTGGATTCGCTGGCGAGCCAATAAGATTACCGAATTTATGGGACGAGTTTTCCAAACGGTGAAAGCCAGCAAACCCAAAGCAATTGTGGCTCTATCTCCTAATCCTTGGCATTTCTCTTTACCCCAACATTTACAAGATTGGTCAGCTTGGGAAAAACAAGGATTTATTGAAGAACTAATTGTGCAAGTTTATCGTTCCGATTTAGATCGTTTTGTGGCTGAATTGGCACGTCCAGAAGTGCAAGCAGCTAAAAATCATATTCCGGTTGGAATTGGCATTTTAACTGGTTTGAAAGGTAAGTCTGTATCTTTAGCACAAATTCAAGAACAAGTCAAGGCAACGCGCGATCGCGGTTTGGCTGGAGTATCATTCTTTTTCTACGAAAGCTTGTCCAATTGGGCAACAGAATCGCCAGCGGAAAGGGAAACTGCGTTTAAAAACCTTTTCCCGAATGTGGTTGCCAGACCAAACTTATTGGCAGGCTGGAAACCCTCCTCCTAGCAGGGTTGTTTCATTAAGTTGTGGTATCAATTAACTGTAGTCGCGATCGCCACATTATTGCTAGACCTTTTGGGGGATGAAGTGCTATTTTCTAAAGCCACTTCTGAACCAGAAGCATTGGTGCGATAAGACCATTGGTCATTCCCTCGCGCTATAGTTAAATGCCAACCGGGAACAATCTTCTTGGGGCAAGAATTGACCGAATTGGCAGAATTATCTAACCCCAAGCATAAATCAGGCCAATTTAGCTGTTGGGCGCGAACAATCCGAAAATCTGATTTCGGAACCCCCCATCTTTCCGCCGCATCCTGCAACACGGCATTGACAACTGAGGCTGACAAATTGGTAGTAACTTGAGAACTCCCAACATTAACCGCGCTATTATTAGGTAGCTTTGGGGTAACACTAAAATACAAGATGCCAGTAAACATCAAAGCTAAAATAATGGGGCGGGGTTGTTGCGCCTGGGAATCTAAAGTAGGGGCAGAAGTGCCAGATTTAGTGATGTTTTTCATAACCAGCCTCACCAAAAATTCATAAAATCAGGAGTTAGGAGTCAACATCCATTTGCTTAGAGTTGATTCTCGATATTGGAACGGAAATTACGCAGACCCTCTATATAGTGTTTTGTAGGGGCAATCCCCCCGTGGTTGCCCCTATTCCTAGGATAGTTGCGTAAGTCCTGTGGAAGTCAAGATTAGGACTTCTTATTAAAATGCACCTGAAGTTTTTCCCACTCCGGAAAAGCAGGAAAAGTTTTTATCTAAAAAAAGCTTTTGATGAGCAAGGGGTATTTCTGCATTGCCGAAAAACCTCACCATGCCCTAGCGTTGCGCCCACCGAGCGAGCAAACGCCAATCAGCGTCAAAAGATGCCTGTCAATCCCTTAAGCTTTATATGAGGCTAGACTCTTGCACCCTAGCACTTTGTTCCGCAAGTGATGCTTTGCTGACATAAAACGGGGCGGAACTCCCCCTAAATCTACTCTGCACGTTTAAATTTTATTTTTAAACCCGGAAAATACGGAATTTTGGTTTTCATTAACTTGATTAACCATTAGGTTAGGTTGAAACGATAGTGAAAACCCAACATTTATCAGTATTTTGTTGGGTTTTGCTGTCGCGCCACCCAACCTAAAAGTGGTAATATTACCCGATGGGATTGTCAGGGCTATTGCCCACCCTATAGATTTATAGCTGACAAAAAACTGATTCGCTTAAAGCCAATTCCCAACTAGAACATAAGGAGACCAATAAAGCGGATGCTTATACTTGGGATCTTGCAAAAAAGTTAGTTGCGCTTGACGCAAAGCTTCGGCTTTAGAGATGGTATCTTTGTCAATTAACTTTTGATAAAACACCTTCATAAATTCGGCGGCAGAATCATCTTTGAGACTCCATAAGGAAGCGATGGTACTACGCGCACCTGCTCTGATTGCTGTGCCTGCTAGCCCAATCGCCGAGCGATAATCTACTGTTTGAGTTTCACAGGCGCTGAGAACTAATAATTCCAACCTTTCAGGAATTAATTGATTTCTATTGTGGAATAATTCTTCCAGTTCATTAACATCAACTCTGTTTTCATTATCTTCTGAACCGGAATTATCACTTGCTTTTGGGCTATTGGGGTTGGGGGCGAGCCAAATAAATGTCTCATTAGGATTGTTGCTAAATTGACCATGAGTAGCTACATGGACTAAGTTATAGGGAGAAGCAGAAACTGCATTTTTCACATTGTCTTTGGTAAATTCTTCCCCAATCATTAATTTGGAATTTGCGATTAAGGTTTGAATCTTTTCTACTTCATCCTTAGCAAACTCTAAGGATTTTAAAAGGTTGTTTTTATCTTTGGGATCGACAGTTAGTCCTGCCAATAGAGCATTCCACTGGATATTTTTAATGGGTTGAAATTCAGCGGGTTCTCTGCCTTTACTAAAAGCAACGGAATATTTTTCTTCAATTAGATATTTTTTGGTTTCTTTATTGTAAAGAGATGCAACGGGAATATTTTGCAAATCTTTATCCATGACAAAAACCAAGGTATCAATATTTTTTTGCGACAAATATTTTTCAGCGCCGCGAATTAACCAGTCATATACTTTGGCTGATAAACCTTGCATCCCGATAAAATTGTAGGGCTTTTGCAGTTCTGGACGCAGTTGGCTTAAGGTGGTGACTAACTCTTGTCGGGATACTGGAGATGAATAATATTTCAAGTCTTCTTGTGGAGATGAAGAGGATTTCAAATTTTCTTGTCCATGTACTTTTAGGATTACTCCTAGTTCATCTTCTAAAACGATTGGGTAAAAAATTGCTGCATTTATGTTTTTTTTGTCAATGATTTCGTCTAAGCTAACTTCGTTTTCTTTGCCGCCTTGCAAGCTGCATTGGAGAAAGTTTTCTATTTGAGCTAATTGAAGTTTTTGTACAACGTCACGGGCTGCTTTCAGTGATTCTTGGTTGGGTTTTCCTTGCAAGCGTAATTTGATTAAGTCGCGATAAACTGGCTCTACTTGCTCGCGAAAGTCAATTTGAATGGTAGGATTGAGATCTTTCATGCCAAAAGCGATCGCCACTAAGTTCTTTTGGCGAATTTTTTGGCTATTTTCTATTGCTTCAGTATAGAAGGCGATCGCCTCTTGTATTTTGCCTTCCCCTTTCCGCAATCGCCCTAATTGCCATTGCCACTGATAGGCAAGTTCGTCAAACTGCATTGATTTGGCAAAATTCACCGCTTGGCTAGTAAAATTCTCAGCTTCGGTGAAATCATTCTGTTGCCGAGACTGTTTATATCTCTGTTCGTGCAAAGTTCCCAGTTTCCCTAAAGCGATAATTTCGGCTTTTTTATCTTGTAACTCCCTAGATTGATTTAGCGCCTTAGTTAAAAGCTGCTCAATTCTTTGCCAAGGTAGAGCTTTACCAGAATTTTGCTTAGTCTGTTTTGCCCAAATATTTTGCTGAATTAACAAACTATTCGCCAAATTAATCTGTCCATAGATACTAGCTTGGCTTAGTGGCAAATTACCAAGAGAATTTTCCACCCGATCGTTTAATTTTTGAATCTCACGGGGAATGGCAGATAAAAAGTCAAACTGGTTTAATAACTGAGGATTTGGGTATTGATCTAGCCACCATTTATAAGTGTCTACTTGCAGAGTCAATTGATTCAGTTGAGCCTGCAATTTCTTGGTGTTCAGATTTTTTGATAAACTTTCAGCTTCTTGATATTTTTCCAATGATTCTTTTTTATACAAGTTAGTATATTCATCTAGAGACTTTTTGTAAAATTCGGATTTTGGTTCATTGGGTTGATCGCGAAGGATTTGCAAAGTTTCAGGATCGAGTAAATATCGCTTATCCTTTGCCAAAATTTGGTTGGCATTCCCTAATCCAATAGCTTTGCTGATGGCTTGGATGTTGTTAGAAGTGGATGGGATTTTATTAAATTCTTCTCTAGCTTTTTTGGCATCTCCAATTGCTAAATAAGTATTGCCTAAGCTAATCAATTGACTGATTCCAATATCTAGATTTTTTTCATCAATTTCTAACTTTTCTAACGGTCGAAGTATTTTTAATGCTTGGCGATATTTACCTAAAAAGCCGAAAGCTTGCGCTTGGTTAATTTGAGCGCCTGTAATTCCTGGAGCATCATTTAATTGTTGATAGACAGTTTCGGCTTTTTGCCAACTTTCTAAAGCTGCCTCTCCTTGTCCTTTTAATAGTTGCAAACGACCTTGGGTATTCAGAATTTTGGCAAGAATTCTAGTTTGGGGGCTAGAGTCAGTTGAATTTGGGCGATCGCCTAACAATTGCCAACCTTGTTGTAAATAGCTTTCCGCTGCCTGAAGATTGTCAATTTGCTGATAGGCTAAAGACAAATAATTTGATGTCAAAGCTAGATCTAAAACATTATTTTGATCTTTAAATTGCTTCTCTGCCTGCCGCCAAAGTTCAATGGCAGCCCGAAATTGACCTTGTTGATATTCAGTTATTCCTTGTGCTAATAAACTATTTTCTGCCGCTGCTAATTGGCTCTTGACAACTAAGTTTGTGGACAGATCTATATTATCGAAGGAGTTGTAAATAGCTAAATTCTGCTGATTTGGTTTTTGGGCGATCGCAGGCATCCCCCCATGAGTTACTACAGCACCCACTAACCCGAATACAGCTAAGAGAATTAAGGAGAGCGATCTCTTTAAAAAAAGCTGTACTCGACCGTAAAATAAACCCCGTTGTCTTGCCATGTGTTTCGCCTCGAATCTAGATTAACTAAAGGAAGACCGTAATCAACTCGCACCCTGAAACGATCGCTTTGTTGCCACTGCAAACCCAATCCTAAACTTGCCAAAGTAGTTGGATTGCGGATTGTTCTATTGCCATTATTCCAAACTGTTCCCACATCGAAAAACGGAATTACCGATAACAAACCTTGCTGAGTTGATTCCCCCAAAACTGGTAACTGAATTTCTGCCGAAGCTAGCAATCCATTATCTGCCAATCGGACATCTTGGCGATAGCCTCGAACGCTGCCTTGTCCTCCCAAACCAAACTGTTCTAATCCTAACAGCGGTCGGTCTGCAAATTGCAAACTAGAACGCACCGAGAACAATGTATTAGGAGCTACCAACCTTAACCACTGCACGTCCCCTTTCCAACTAAAAAATCTGCTATCAGGAGGAGCGCTATTGGTAGTAGAATCAAATAAACCTAATCCCCAGTTAAATACAGACCGAGCAAAAAACACTTCCCCTGAACTGCGTTCTTTCCATTGCTGAAAAAATCGCAGTGCCGAAATCCGCGTTTGTCCTTGCTGATTTGCACCTTCTGAGAGGGGAAAATTGATTCCCAAAATAGAAGTATCGCTTTCTATCCTGGTTGCCGTCACCCCCAAAGTCAATTCCCTTTCCACACCTTGACCACTTTGATTTCGTTCAAAGCTATGCAGTACAGGTTGATTAAAAGTCAGTTCATAAATCCGGGCATTGGCAAAAATATCTAGGGTCGTGAAAGGAGATTCTACGACATTACTTCTACTAATAAAATATCTCAATCCCAGCGTTCCATCGTTAGGATTGACTGGAATAGTATAGCCCACATCAACTTGATTGCTGCCATCAGTATTGCGATAACTGGCGTTCAAACCATCTCCGCCTGCCAACAGATTGTTTTGAAAAATTGTGACTCCTCTGCGGAAGCTGCCAATACTAGGAGAAATGGCATTATCAGCACTGAATTTAACTTTAGAATAGGGAGCTTCTGTCACCTTTACTTCTAGGAATCTTGCCCCAATCCCATTTCCTGGGGATAGTTCTGCGCTAACATTTTTAATTAAAGGGTCTAATCTTAATAATTCTAATGCTTCTACTAAGCGCTTTTGATTCAGCCCTCCTGCTAAGGCTACTGCCAACCGACTGCGAACATATTCGTTTAATTTCTCTGAGCCAGTGACGTTGATTGTCTCTACTCGATCTTCAATTATTTCAATTAGGACAGTTGCCCCTTTAATCTTAACTTCTTCATTCCCTTCAACAGGAATATAGACTAAGGAAGTTTCATAACCGCGCTCGGAATATAGCTTGGTAATGTGTAAGGTTACTTGGTTTAACTTCTCAAAACCAACGCAGTATCCTCGTCCAAAATATGTGGTTTTGGGAGAATAATTTTCCTGTAATAATTTCCAAATTTTCTGTTCTAGCTCTTCGTTATTAAATACTGAATTACCTTTAAAATTAAATTTTTCTACGCAAATCTCCTCCGGAATTTCTGGGGAAGAATTTTGGGGTGATGGCGTAGGGATAGTATTAGTTGGGGGATTGGCGGGGTAGGAAGGCAGAGGAGTTGGTGTATTAGTCGGAAGAGGATTGGGAGGCAGGGGTGATTCGATTCTACCTGGAGGTGTATTTTGTGCCTTTGCCAAAGGTTGAAAAAAGCCAAAGTAAAAAACCAGCAGGCAAAACAGAGTTAGTTTGCCGTTGGTGATTTTCGTTTTACTTTTAGCTTTAGTGAGCATTCTCATTATTCAAACTAGGTATTTTATTTAGGAGATCTCCCCGCGATCGCGTAGCGTCTCCGCAGGAGAATCGCCCGATATGTAGGGGCAATCCCCCCGTGGTTGCCCCAATGTGTAGGGGCAATCCCCCCGTGGTTGCCCCAATGTGTAGGGGTAGGCACGGGGGCGCTATCTAGGCTGTTGACTTTGTGCCTTTTTAGGGGGTTTTTGTTCATGCAGTTTCTTGTCTGTTTACTCGTTCCCAGGCTCTGCCTGGGAATGCCCATTGAGAGGCTCTGCCTCGTATGAGCGCCAAGCGAGGCAGAGCCTCTGGATATCGGTTCCCAGGCAGAGCCTGGGAACCAGTCAGGGGATATCAGACACAGTTGTTGCATGAATAAAATTGCTCAAAAACTCGCAAAGTCAACAGCCTAGGCGCTACCCCTACACCACAAATGATTCACACCCTATATATCTTTCGCCTTATCTCCTTATCTCCCTATCACCCCATCGCAGTTTTTTTCTCCCTGGTTGAGGGAGTAGAGAGGATTTTCTATGTAGCAATTGTTCCTGCTGCATAAGTTCTATGGAGAATTTTAGCAGCAAATGGGATGATTGGTTGAATAAGTTTGGTTAAAAAATCAAGACCTGAAGTTATGACAGGCAACAGCAGCTTGGATGTTTGTATTCGCAGCTACATTAGGTGGATTGACTACTAAAACAACGGTATCTCTGGAGCCTTCCTTCAATGTCCATCCTTGAGCAACTCGAATTTCCTTCGGCGATCGCCGGGATGAAGTGGCTTGAGGAGCAACGGCAGGGGAGCGATCGCCATTTGAAATATTGATAGAGCGCACGTCATCCCAAATCGCCAAACTGCTAATGGGATCTGTGGGAGTGGGCGACAGGCCACCTTTACCTGGTTGAATGAAGTAATTGGGATTGGAGGCGATCGCTCCCGACGCATCGCATCCCGAAGCAACTTTACCCGGTGCAGGAATTTTAGGTTGCTCAATTAATCCCCGCAAGGGATCAATATCGGGAGTATTCAGGGTAATTGGCCCGTTGAATTGGACTCCCAAGGCTGAATCAGTTACGATATCATTGCCTGGAGTTAAATTGTCTTGTTTGTACAAACCAAAAATTCCTATGGCATTGACAACAATTTGTCCGCCTCGGTTGTTAGTTGCACCAGAGACAATATCGCTATTGCCTTGTCCAAAGATAAAGTCAGTAGTGATAGTAATAGTCCCGCCAGTGGCACTACCAAATGAATCAGCAGAAATCACGCTGCCATTAAACAGTTGAATTTGTGGGGCGTTGATCGTAATATTGCCGCGACCGCTCGATCTGGATTGTGTTGAAATAGCCCCTCCATCTCTTTGAATTAATTTTCCAGTGGCAATTGTTAAGTTTCCCGGCAATCCGGTTGCATTTTCATCAGATTGAGACAAAATCCCAGATATTCTAACCAGAGAGTTATCGCTAGGGCTAGCACCAGTAATCTGGATGGAATCAGTCGCACTCACTACCACATTTCCAGCATTACCAGTAGCAAAGGTAGAAGCATCAATCTGGGCTTGATTTTGGATAATTAATTGTCCCGTTTTGATAGTTATATTTCCACTATTCCCTGCCCCTTGAGTTGAAGAAATCAATCTTGAAGCATCGCTTAATTGAATTAACTGTGTGGCATTAATGGTTATATCTCCCCCTCGACCATCAGCAAATGTTGGAGTTGATACTTCTCCGCCATCTTTCACAATTAATTGCCCAGTATTAATGGCAATATTACCTGCCGCCCCAGATCCTTGTGTTTGTACAGATAAACCAGCTGGCATTGGAATGCTTAGATCTAAGAATGTTCCTTTTATTTCTACTGAGGAGGCTGTGACAGTCATACTTCCCCCAGCATTCGTTCCGTAATTAGTGGAAACAATTTGTGAATTGTCAAGAATGAGGCGATCGCTTCTTACCTGAATCTCTCCCCCACCGATCATGCTATATTTATCGCTGGCATCTACTAATGATTGAGATAGCTGAATATTTCCAAATAATTTACCTGCGGCATTAGGTGTTTGAATACCAGAATAGTCCAATGACCAACCTTTAGTTACTTCGGTCAAGCCAACGCTACCGCTGCCAGCAACACTTCCTAGTTCAACTCGACCACCCTCCACTCCTGATAATGTATTTGTTAAAGTGAGATCGCCACCTACCAATGCTAAAGTTTGACCGGGGTTATCAATTGCAAGATATGATCCATCAACAACAATTGGGCTGGCGACACCACGAAATTCTAGGCTAGAGGGAATGCTGGAAGTTAGAACAGGTGGAGTGGTATCAGTGGCACTAAATTCTGTCCCGTCGGCAAACTTGATGGCACTGGCTGTAGTGGCGATAAAAGAATTTATCCCTATTAACGAGGCATTTGGGCCAAAGATAATGCCATTGGGATTGATAAAAAATAAGTTAACCGGGTTGGACAATAGAGTATCAACAAAAATTGTTCCTTGAATGTCAGATACGGAGGAACCAATTACCCGAACAATAATATTTTCTATCCCCATAGCAGGGATAAATTCTGCTATTTCTCCTGCACCTACAGAAAATTGGCTAAAGCTGTGGAACTCATTGGGTGGAGAGGAAATGCCATTATTGGAAATACAAAAAGTTGAAAGACAAGATGTCATCGTGAGGTCAACATCGGTTGTGGTAGAACCATCCGCAGTAACTTGACTCCAAGCGGGTTTAGCGATCGCCAACAAGCACAACGCCGCGCTTCCAGCGATCCAAAATGGCAGATGTAGGTTTTTCACGATCTGGGGGGGTGTAAGTGGTCTAACCTAGATTAGCAATTAATAGGGCATCAATTTGTACTATATGTTGCTTCTTAATTTATTGTAACTATTATATAAGTATAAATCTTAAGGGCTGGCGATGGAAAAGCCCCGGCGGGTGGGGCGAGATTGGGCAACTTGGACTCGAAAGCTGACGCGATCGCGTTCTTTGCCGCTGCTCGCTTCTAATGTCCATTCTCCCGGACTTAAGTCCCAAAAGAAAGAATTGGACGGGGGAGCGGGTAATTTTTTCCCATTTAATGACCATTCTACCCTTTGTTGTGCCGGGGCAGCTAGTTTAAATTCTAATCTTTGAATAGCAGAATCGGATGATTTCGCATTTGGATGGGGAGAATGCCAAAGAAATATATCCCCATTCCGAGGTGATAAAATCTTTAAGTTGCTCCCGGTCATATTTGCAGGTTGCAGAGCTAACCATTCATTGTATTCATCGGGCAAGTTGAGAGTTTTTCCTTGGCTACCAGTTTGATAAAAGGTATCAAATTGCCGTTCGTATTCTGGCAAGTCAACCGGATCGAAATATTCTTGCACAATTTCGGGACAAGCGGCAGTGGGGCGCATTCCAGAAAGGGCGCAAATTGGACGAGAAACTAATCCTGGCGGAGGTGTTAATGGGGCTGGTTCCTGTTGTTCGTGAAGATGTAAAATAATACGATTCCATAATGGTGCGGCTCCCATTACGCCGGATACTTGCCGCATCCGTTCGCCATTAAAATTGCCTACCCAAGTGGCTACAGTATAATCGTTGGTGAAACCTACTGTCCAAGTATCCCGAAAATCGGAAGAAGTGCCAGTTTTGACAGCGGAAGGAAAGGGTAAATCCAGTAAAGAATCAACCCCAAAAGCTTTGGCACGGGCATGGCGATCGCTTAAAATATCGGCAATCAATCCCCAAGTCGCTTTAGTACCAATAGTAGGGGCAATTGGCGAAGTTGTCCCAGGTAAAGTTGTCTGCAAAGGGAGCATTTCCCCCTGTCGTGCCAACACTAGATAAGCTCTAGCCAATTCCCATAAACTAACTTCACCACTGCCCAAAGTTAATCCCAAACCGTAATATTCTGGGGATTGGGTTAAATGCTCAAAACCAAGTTGACGCAACCGATCTAAAAACACTTCTACACCCACTTTTTCCAATACTCGGACTGCGGGAATATTCAAGGAATTTGCCAAGGCTAACCGGACTCGCACTGGTCCTAAAAAGGTTTGATTGTAATCAACAGGACTATATAATTTTGCCCCAGGAATGGCATAGCGAGTGGGAACATCGGCTAAAATGCTGTTAGGACGCAATAACCGCCTTTCTAAACCTAATTGATATAAAAAAGGTTTCAGCGTCGATCCGGGTTGACGGAGGGCTTGTACGCCATCATTGCGCCCCAATTGAGTTTGATCGAAATAGTCTGGCGAACCGACATAAGCGAGGATTTCTCCAGTATGATTATCAATGGCGATCGCTGCCCCTTGATGAACGTTATGGTCAGCCAGATTCCGAACCACTTGTTGAACTTGGGTTTCCACAAATTGCTGCAAAGAACGATCGATGGTAGTCCGAATTTGGGATGAATGTTGGGGCGGTAATTGACTGGCAAGCCAAAACAGAAAATGTGGCGCGGCAATAATTCCTTGTTGGCGAGTTTGCAAAACAATTGCTTCTTTTTCTACTACCTCCGCTTGAGAACGAGTAATATAACCATCCTGCACCATTTGATTGAGAACGTAGTTTTGCCGCGCCGTCAATCGGGGAGAATAATTGTAGGGATTAAGTCGGGCAGGATCGTTAGGCAAAGCGGCTAATAAACTAGCTTGCGCCAGGTTAAGATCGGCGGCGGGAATGCCAAAATAAATTTGTGCTGCCGCTTCCACACCGTAGATATTTCCCCCCATCGGCAAACGGTTAATATAAGCTGCCAAAATTTCATTTTTATTCATTCCAGCCGCCAGCCGCCATGCCATCCAAATTTCCTGCATTTTACCTGGAATAGTGCGCGGAACTGGAGACAGCATTCGAGCTAGCTGCATAGTAATGGTAGAAGCCCCAGAAACGATTTTTTTCGCTTTGAGAGAATCAATCAGCGATCGCCCTGCGGCTTGCCAATCAATCGTGCCATGATGGTAAAATCTACCATCTTCAGCGGCAAGGATGGCGTTAATAAAATGGGGAGAAACTTGGTTAAGGCTGACAGTGGCAGTATGCTCGCGATCGCGGGTTAATAACGTTCCCAATGGTAAACCATAGCGATCGCTAAATGCGATTGCTTGGCGATCTTGGACAATATCAGCGGCACGAATGGGAAATAGATAGGGGAGCGATCGCCCCATCCCCACCAACAAGATTAAACTGAAGCCAAGGATGAGCGCCTGCCGATGGCGGCGGTTCATCCTGCGCCAAAGTTGGTTGCCAATCTTTACCAGCCTGCGCCAAATTAGTTTCATGGGTTTTCTGGGGGAATGCGATCGCATTGCAGACCTTATTTTTTAAGGTATCATTAAAATGATCGTTTTCTGGGATTAGAGAGTGGTTTTGGAATCTAATCAAAAAATACCTGTCATTCTTACCAAACGTGGACTAACCATCGCAGGTACGCGGATCGCTAATCGGAGCAATTATGAAAAGTCGCAGCTTTACAGTGATTGTCTACAAAGAAGAGGATATGTATATAGCTGAGTGTCCAGAAGTTGGCACAGTAGATCAGGGTGAAACTATTGAACAAGCGATCGCAGGCTTGAGAGAAGCAACGCGGCTCTACTTAGAGGAATTTCCCCTACCTGAAACATCTCCTAGATTTGTCACTAGCATTGAGGTTAGCTATGCCTAGAATGCCAAGAATCTCAAGCAGAGAAGCAATTCGGGCATTGGAGCGTTTAGGATTCGAGCAAGTTCGTCAAACTGGTAGCCATGTTGTTATGCAAAAGGAAACTAAAGAGGGCGAAATTGGTTGTGTTGTGCCTTTACATCGAGAATTGAAAGTTGGTACGTTGAGTGGCATTCTCAAGCAAGCGCAAGTCACAATTGAGGAGCTTATTGAGAGTTTGTGATTTCTCACAATTCAAATGTAGGCGATGATGATTTTTGCGATCCAGCAAAACTATTGTTGTAAATATAGCAATTCTCATATCCATGAGTTAGAAGCTAGAGGCTAACAGGACTTACGCACCTTAACGAGATTCTGTCATTCTGTTGGCGAAGCCCGCCGCAGGCTACGGAGCGATAGCGAAGTGAAGAATCTCCGAGATCCTATTTGCTAGCGCAAACGCTCCGCGAACGCTACACTGCGCTTCGCTCAGGATGACAATACGTCCTTGCGTAAGTCCTGGCTAAAAAGCTTGTCCTGTCTTGCCTCACCCTTAAATCATCTAAGATTGAATTTCAAATTATACCAAATGGAGAGTTTGCTGATGCCTCAAGTTAACTATGATTTAATGTCTACTCCTGAGTTGAAACAGTATTTTCTCAAACATCGTGGAAATCAAACTGCATTTCAAGCTTATTTAGATAGAATTAATCAACATCCCCTCAGAATTATTGCTAGTCCTGACGATCCTGATTTTGATGAGAAGGTTCAAGCGGCAATTCGCCAAAAGTTAGCAGCAGGAAATAACAGCCAACAATGATAGGACGAATTTTAGGAGAATCTTATGTTAGATACAGCAACTATTGAACAACGCTTAATGACTCTTGAACAAGCAGTTTTTGATCTCCAATGCAAATTTGATAATCAGCCTAGTTCTGGAAATTGGCTAGAGAGACTCGCGGGTTCAATATCCGACGACGCAGCTTTTCTGGAAGTTCTAGAATATGGACGTGTCTTTCGGCAATCTGACAAGCCTATTGATGAAACAAGCAAATAATCGTGAAATATTTACTTGATACCGACCACATTAGTTTTCTACAACGTCGTTCCAGTTCAGAGTTTAGTCTTTGCTGCCAAGCAACGGGGACAAGATAAGCCTTTAATTTTAATGGGGGCAACCGCAGAGGCGCTATGGCCTTTTGTGGTTGGGAGTCCAGAAGAAGGGTTAGGGTATTTCTTATAAAAATTTGTAGGGGGATTGCCCCTACAGATCTACTAGAGGATTATTCCGCTGCTGGCAGAGAACCTTGTATTGACTCTTTGGCAAGGGTATCCAGTTTTACTGCCTTGAGGAGGTTATCCCATTCCGCTTGCCAGACAGCAGAATTTTTGACATCATTCCGGCGCAATTCTTCTAGGGTGGCGAGAGAGTCATACCAGATTTTGGCATCTTTGTACAAGCCAAATTTGTCTGCCAGTTTCTTGGCTTCCTTCAACTTGCCATTAATCTCGGTACTGGGTTCAATACGCCGAATCCAACCATCCACAAATACATCAGAAGCCCGATCTTGATGGTTGCAAACTTGGGAGAAATACCAGTGATAGCTGCTGCCTACTTGTAAAGGTTTAATTTCTTTATTGCTGGGAATGGTGACGCTGAAAATCCCCGCTTTGGTGGTGGGCTTGAAGTTAGCCTTATAAAGCTCTTGCTCGTTTTCATCTTGGAGGACAAACTCTAATGTGGGTGAGGATGCCTGAGATGATAGTTGGGGAACGTAGAAGAATAGGGTGGGATAGTCAGCGGTGGTAGCGCCAAAATTATTAATTGGGACTAAGGCGGTAATTGGTTTTTCTGTCTTCGGGCAATAACCACCGCGAGTTCCGCCCGGTTCTCTCCGTCCAGGGGTTCCCATACCGCCCTCTGGCTCGTATTCATTCCAGCCTTGGGAGATTTCCCCGGCGCGGACTGGTTGGGGGGCTTGTAAGAGGGTAGAGAAGCCAGCGATCGCCGCTAGTTGTACAGTCAAGGTTAAGGATAGTTTAAACAGAGGAGATTTGAGGGAAACCATAAACAACAGAGCCTCAGAGGTGATATGAAGGAGTTGGGAAGAGCAGCAAAGCCGGAGGGATTATCAATAAATTTAAATTAGCAGATGCGATCGCTACTGCGATGGGAAGTTCAGAAGCCAATAGGCGATACAGCTGCTTCTCTGCTAAAAGAAGGGTAATGTATTGCTGAACGTTAAAAGAGTGACCATAGTTCCCTGCTGCCCCTGAATAGGTCTATCTTAGCAAAAGTTCGCACAGAGCAGATGCCCTGTTGCTGTTTTGGTAACTTAAGCGACTGTGTTTCCAAACTACTAGGTATTTTTATGATTCCCGATTCCGCATCTATGCCACCATCCTCAAATCCTCGGCTGAGAACGATTAGACCTTTTGGAGCTTCGGCGCTATATGGCCTGACTGGGCGCGACAATTGCCTAATTGCGGTCGATCCGAGACTAGGATATCTGTTACAAATCGATCCTAGCAATGACGATACGGCTATTTTAAATTCCTATGCCACTGCTGATTTTGTGGGGATTACGGGGGTATCTTTGTCTGGGAATGTGCTATGGGTAGCGCGGGAAGATGCGGTCTATTTTTGCAGTTTAAAGGATTTTAAGCTTCAGCATTTTGTTAGTTTACCCTATACGGCAAATGGGGTAGCAGTTTGGAAGTCTACTATTTATATTACTTGTCAAAAAGCTGGATACATTTTTGTTTTTAGTCAGGAAAGTAGACGGGAAATTACTAGATTTCCGGCTCCGGGAGTCGGGATAGAAAATATTACCATTAGAGGGGAGGAACTTTGGGTTTCTGATACGACGGAACAAACTGTTTACTGCCTTGACCGAGGGACGGGGGAAATAAAGTTTAGTGTTTTAACGCCCTTTGAAAACCCGACTGGATTAACTTTTTATCCTGACCCGCAATCTGGAGAGGATATTCTATATATCTCCTATGCTGGGGAAGAACCGTATATTCGGGACAATCCCAATTTAACGCCAAATTACGAACTACAGTATCGCGATCGCACTTTCATTCACCCGTTATATTTTCATTTTAATAGTTCGGAACGTTATGCCCTTTCCAACGGCTATTTAGTGGAAATGTCCTATGTGGAGGAACTTTCCCCCTTAGATGAAGTGCATTTAGATAATGTGGAATGGCGGATTGCACTGCCTTCAGAAACTACTCGGCAAAAAATTCGGGAATTGTCGGCAGTAGGACAAACTTTTACGGAGGAAGTTCAAGATGGGCAGCGGGTCGCGGTATTTAAATTTGATAGCATTAAACCGGGCGATCGCTACATTTTTGGTTGGAAGGCTTTATTAGAGGTTTGGAGTATTAAATATCAGCTAACTCCCAGAGATATTGAATCTTTTCCCGATCTTTCAGCGGAATTCCAAACTCGCTATTTACTAGATGACGATATGCTGGCGATGCACACTGATATCCTTCGCAATGCGGCGAAGGAATCGGTGGGAACTGAAACTAATTTGTTGCGGAAAATGTATAAAATTCGCAACTATGTTTATGACCGTCTTTCCTATGGGATTAAACCCCACATTGATACGCCGGATATTGCCCTAGAAAGAGGGGTGGGTTCCTGCGGCGAATACTTAGGCGTTTTACTAGCTTTAGCCCGACTGAATGGCATTGCTTGCCGGACTGTAGGCCGTTATAAATGCCCTCCCCATGCAGATCAATTGGGTGTACCACTATCTCCTGATTTTAATCATGTTTGGATGGAGTTTTATGCTCCTGGGATAGGTTGGTTGCCGATGGAATCTAATCCTGATGATGTGGTGGAGAGAGGTCCCTATCCCAGTCGGTTTTTTATGGGGTTATCCTGGTATCATGCCGAAATTGGTAAAGGGATTCCTTTTGCTACCCTCAGAAGTAATGGGGAGCCAGTCAATAAACAAGCAACTTCGATTGGGGATTTAGCAATTAATCATGTTCGGTTTATTATTTTGGCAGAATTGCAACCGGGGAGATAAGAGGGAATGGGAATTTGGGCGATCGCTCTTGGTTTGGGCGCAGGCGTTGGCGTATAATAGGCATAAAATTACACCCCCCTAATGGTGAATGGCTCCGAAAAAATCCGATCTGGGTAGCAAACGATTAATCAGTCTCGCGCCTGATGCTTGGGTGCGCTGGATTATGCAGCGTTCTGATTTAGATGTAGCGGAAATCCTCTCTTCAGAATTTCAATGGATTGGAAGAGACAGCGATGTGTTGATTAAAGTCTCTAGTCCCAACCAGAAGGACTTTTTATTGCTGAATGAGTTACAATTACGGTACAAAAAAGAAATGCCCTTGCGAGTGCGAGCTTATGTGGCTTTAGCGGAAGAAAAGTATAACTTACCAGTTTATCCAGTCTTAATAAATATTTTACCTAATAGGCAGAATGAACAGATTGCCCCCAACTACCAATCAGAGTTTATGGGCATTAAAGCCTATCAAGATTATCGAGTAATTAATTTGTGGGAAGTAGAAGCGAGTTTAGTGTTTGAACAACAACTATCAACTTTATTACCCTTTGTGCCAATCTTGAAAGGAGGAGGCGAAAGGGAAACGGTAGAAAGAGCAGTCAGAGAGTTAAGAAAGAATGAACAATTAACCGAGTTAGAACCATTGCTATCGTTTTTTGCATCATTTGTGTTGAAAATTCCAGTAGTAGAGCAAATAATGAGGTGGGATATGACAGTGTTAAGAGAATCACCCTGGTATGAAGAAATTCTCAAGGAAGGATTACAACAAGGAGAAAAACAAGGTTTACAACAGGGTTTGCAACAGGGTTTACAACAAGGTTTACAACAAGGTGAAGCGTCATTAGTTTTACGGATGTTAACCAAGCGGTTTGGCGAACTAGAATTTTCGACCAGAAGCCAAATTCAGCATCTATCAGTGACTCAGTTAGAACTTTTAGGCGAAAGCTTACTAGATTTTGCCAGTAGGGATGATTTGACCATTTGGTTAAATCATCTTAATGCGGATGGTTAGCAAAGCGATCGCCGATCATCATTTAGATTGCAATTGGGCATCTAGGGCTTTGGTAATGCGATCGCTGGTTTCTTCTAAATGTGCTTTAGTATAGGTATCCAAGTTGCTTTGGCTTTGCAAAGTAGTTTTTAAAAACTGTCGCAATTGCCGCAACTGATACCAAGATAAAGTTCTGGCATCTTCCGGTGCTTCCGCATTCCGCAAAGTTATGCCGAGCAAAATACTCAAATATTCCCTTTGCAAGGCGCGGCGGAGGCTGGAAATTTGGACTGGGTTGTTTTTAGCAGCCCCCGGCATCACTTCTGTCCAAATGCTCGCCGTTAAAGTGTCAAAGAGTTCTGGTAAAGTTAAAGCTTGTCCCGGCGGGGCTTTCAATTCTAAGTCCCGCAAACGTTCTAAACGAGTATCTGCCAGCAGCGATCGCAGTACGCCACCTTGGACTGATAAAATGCGTTCGTGAATGGGATAATCCAGGCGGGTAGCAATGGCAGGATTGCTCCAATCTCGCCAGCGGGAAGGAGCCAACTGATTGAGCAATTCTGGCGAAAAGTGAAAAGAATCATCGGCAAACAAATACTTGTTTAAAGCTGCCAAAGCTTGCCGCTGTTGCTCAACCGTTACCGGAGCAAAGGGCAATCGACTGCCGGGACTGCTGGGGCGATCACGATTAAAATCAATACCTCCGATATAATCAGTTAAAAAACCAACATTGCCAAAATAGTGATAGAGGATGGCATTAAATTGCAACCGCGTTTCGGCATAAGTGTCGCTGGTGGTGCGGGAACTTTTTTCTAACCGAGCAAACATCAACCGGGCATTTTCCATTTGCCATTGCCCGTAAACCAACATATCGCTACTCAAGTCCCAACGATTGACATTGGGATTGATATCTAGAGTATCTTCATCTGTAGCATATGCTAATTCTGGATTGGGCGATCGCTCGGCAATTTCTTCTAGAAACCGCAACTCTGATTCTGGCACGCCAACTTTCCCCGGATGCGCTTTATAACCATATTCAATTGCCCAAAGATCGTAGGGACCAACCACCGCCGAATAATAGTCTCCCTGTTTCACTCCCGGCGGCGCTAAATTCATCGGTACATAGTCCATTACCGAACTCACTAAACCCTTAGTGCGAGTAATTTCTGGATTGTTTAATTCTTCTGGTTTGAGTAAGGTGCTGCCGTGAAAATTGTGCCGCAAACCGAGGGTATGTCCAACTTCGTGCGCCACTAAAAAGCGCAAATATTGCCGAATAAATTCTTTCCGCTGGGTACTATCCAACTCATCGGGATGTAATAAAGATAGGGCAATCTCGCCAATGGCAGACTGGCGGGAAAATTCTAAACCAAAACAAAGATCGTCATCTTCCTTTTGGCGATCGCAGGTTTTTTTCTCTGGATTTGTGCTAGGTTCTACCAACAACCGATATTCGCGTTTGCTGGAAATCAGCATATTGGCATCAATAATAATATCCGCATCTAAAATTTCTCCGGTTAAGGGATTGACCCGCGACGGTCCCATCGCAAAAAAACCATCTACGGAATTGAACCAGCGGATCGTATTGTAGCGCGCATCAGCGGGACTCCACTGGGCATTATCAGGCATTTGCTGGACTTCAATGGCATTTTTAAATCCCGCCTTTTCAAAAGCAGGATTCCACATCAATACCCCTTCCTTAATCGCATCGCGATATTCCAGCGGTACGGTATTTTCAATCCAAAAAACAATTGGTTTCTTGGGGGGTGACAAAGGATTAGTTGGTTCGGCTTTTTCTAAATTCCAGCGATTAATATAGCGAACGAAAGGCTCTTTTCGATTACTATTAGAAAAATTTTGGAAAGTAGTAATAAAATATCCCACGCGATCGTCTGCTAAACGGGGGATATAACCATTATTTTCGGGCAATTGAGATAAACTGTAATGCACTTTCAGGGTTAAAGCCCGGTCATCTGGCAAAGTCGAAGCGCTACTACTTCCTCCAGAGGACAAACCATAAATTGATTCAATTTCCACATTCAGGGGGAAAGCTTCAGCCTTACCAAAGTAGGTTTTATTATCTTCAATTTGATAGGCCGCATTGAGGGATCGCCTCACGGCTAACTGTAACTGAGCAAAGTCACTTAAAAGGATATTACTGAGATCAATTAAAATGGTTTTTCTGGTCGAATGAGTGCCAATAATTTTTAACGAATATAGTACCGAATCGCTAAAGGAATTGTTGAGCGATCGCTCTTGGGGGTCGCCGGGATTCACCCGAAACTTCAAGTTACGAACGACGAATTGTAAATTATTATCTACCTTTTGAAAATAGAAGACAAAATTTTGCAACGGCATCCCGCGATACAGTCCACTTTCTCCAATTCCTGATTCCAACGTGGCAATAATTAGAAAATTTTTGTTTAATTGTTCCGGTTTAATTTCCGCATAAATCTTTCCGGTCTTTTTATTCCGATAAAGAATAAATAGTCCCTCTGACTTTTCCGCATCTTTAATTGCCAAATCAAATGCCCTCGACTCAGGCGAGGGTTTTTCCCCTTCTGGGCTGGGAGCAGTAGTAGGGGGCTTTTTCACCGTCGGAGAAGGGGAAATTCGCGGTAATACTAGCTGCGCCCCCACAGGCTTTATTTCCAAGAACAGACTAGATAGCAGTACAGCACAGACAGTTAATTGGCTGATTTTCTCTTTCATTTGTAGGTTCCAAATAGGTCACAAGCTATCTTTATAGATTATACCAATTTCATAAGATTGTGCTACATAGGCAGCTAACCAAAATCTGTAACTTAAGAAAACCTTGGCATAGAGCGATTTAAATTTATTAGCTCGACTGATTAGCATACATAAATCTAATCTTGTCTACAAGATTTTGGCGTTCTAATTCATAAGCTATAAATGGTGCTTTCTCTTTCAGAAAAGCAAAGGTAAGCTGTCCTTGGCAAAAAGGTTCTAACCAACTTAATCTACTTTGAAGGCAACTATCTTCATCATTTAATTTCAATCTTTTAATCGTGTTCATAACTTTTTGCCTGATATCTACATCCAAAGAATTACCAGCTTTAATAAACAGTGAACCAAAATCGAGGATAAACCATCCAGGCTGAATAGTAAATGGATCAAGTACATCTTGAAAGCTTGATTTTCTGGTATTTAACAAGTGACTAGAAAGACGAAAATTACTCCATTCATAAGCAAGATTTGGAGCGACAGATTTAGGAATAAAGTGATCTATAGTAGGAGTACCTTCCCCTAGAGGTATCCACTGTGCAGAATAAGCACAAATTCGATTATAGGAGTTACAAAGATCGCTGATAGCTGCTCGCCAATATTCTCGATTTCTCCAGGTTTGAGGAATAGGTTCCTGGTTTAGAAAAGCTAAACCCTTTAATCTCACTTTTTGATCAAAATCGAATGGTTCAGGTTGAAATTCAATAGGAATCATAGTTTAACTCCATACTGTTCTGCAAAAAATATCCAGCGAGGCCAAAAGTTATCGTCCTCGGCTAAAGTTTGTTTTAATTTCTCAGAAACCAGTATTATCTCTTCTGAGTTAGGACTTTCTTGATTCTGTAAATTCTTAGCTGCTTCTATTGCACTTTCTCTTTCCACAGAACTAGCCAAACCTAAACCAAAAACATCTGATGTTAGCCAAGCATCAATACGTCCCCGGCGAATAAATGGAATTTCTTTAAGCTCAACTTCAGGATTAGGTAAACTTTCTTTAGGCAAAGATAAATGAAATAATTTGTCTACATTCTCATCAAATCTTGCTTCCACAGAAGCCATTACTAAAGGCGAGTGTGTAGCAACGATTAGTTGCATTTGTAACTCACTTTCTAAATCTTTATTAACATCAAGCAAGGCAGATAAAATAACTCTTTGCCATTGGGGATGTAAGTGAGCTTCCAACTCATCAATTAAAATCACCATTCTTTTTTGAGGTTCTTTACGAATTAACTGAGATTGAATTTTATGTTCTTCCCATGCCCAAACAATCAGATAAGCCAGGGTAATTACTCGACGAACTCCAGCGGAAGTATAAACTATTGGAACACTCCCATAAAAATGCTCGATAGTTGGGATTAATCTAACATCGTATGGAATTCTGACAGGTTCTCCCGATCTGAGAATGCCCAAATCGCTTTGTGAGGGCGGAGATAATCGCTCTAATACCTTTTCCAGCGTGCGGAAGTGAGAACTTTCAGGTCTACTTTGCCATTGAATCCAATCTTCAATTAAACCATTAATAAAAGTAGTTCTTCGACCTCTAATTTCAATATTACGCCCGCTCCAAACCTCATCGATAGTAAAGACAAATGGACGTGGAGTTGAATCATTTTCTCCAAGTTCTTGAGTTGCCAGATATTCTTTAGACGGGTCCCAAACAGCAAAAGATCCATCAACTTTTACATACACCAGCAGTCCAGGAATAGTAGGACGCTTCTTAGGTGGTTTCCAACTTTGAGTTTGCCAATCATAAAAAACTTTGATATTTTCAGATTCTGAGTCTCCTGAAATTTGAAATTCTATCGCAGATTTATTTTGTCTAGGATTTGACATTGGATATGCTGGCAATCCTGCCCATTTGCCAGTTAATGCCCACCAAGCACAATCAAGTATAAAAGTTTTCCCTAACCCATTATCTCCAGTAATTAAGGTAAGTCTTTCTCCTGGCTGAAAGACTAATTTCTTTGCTAGCCCTACTCCCTGAATTTCCAAAAGACGTAGTGTTCCACCTTCTTCTAGGGTGGAATCAGGGGGTTTACCAACAATTGTCTGTAAATCTTTTAAAGATATTTTCTCATTTTGCAATAAAGTCTTCAGTGCATTATCTTGGGGAACAGAAACATCAAACAGACATTTTTCCTCATCAGAGATCAGAAACTCGTTCAAAAAGATATTAACTATATTGCTAGAGGTTGTATTTCTTTCCCAGTCTCTTTCTCTATACAGCCAAACTGCTAAACGAAAGGCTGGAATTAAACCACCTCTGTTTTTATTTAAATGATCGCGTAATATTTCAATGTAATTTGGCTGCCAACCCCATATATCAGTGTTTTTAGGATGAATAAAAGCATGAGCCAAATCACTTCTTGTTCTTATACTTTGCAATCCTGAGCTAGGATAATCGTGCCTGAGCCAACGTTTGTTTGGCTTGGAAGTTTTAAAGACTTGATAGAAATATTGGGAATTTTGTTCTGGTTTAAAATATTTTTCAAGAAATTCAGTTTCTTTTGCATTGATAGGATATTGGATTGTATCCCCAATAGGTAAAGGTGCTTTCTTGCACACTAAAAAAATCATCCCATAAAAGCGATGAATAGATTTTAAAGACTCAAGAGATTCTCTTATTTGGTCTATCGTTAGAAACATAAAATTCTCAGAGATTGCCTAAAAGTTCAATCATACTAATTGCAAAAATCAGGCTTTAACAGATTCAGGAAGACAGTTTTCTCGATGCCAGATGATTGGACTGCGTAAAACCCAACCTCGCAGTGTCATTTCAATAGCAACTCGCCAAGGAATCCCAATAATGGTTTATAGTTGTCTCTTGTCCAATTTGTTCCTCAACTCCATAATCACGCAGCCAGTAATATGGAGGAGATGCGATCGTACAATTAAATCAATCTGGATCTGCTGTCAGGCGAATAATGTCATCATCGCCTAAGTATTCCCCATTTTGAACTTCAATCATCACTAGGGGAATTACCCCAGGATTTTCCACCCGGTGAGTGGCGCACATTGGCACATAGGTAGATTGCTTCGCTACCAGGATAGTTTCTTGGTCGTTGCAGACCACTTTTGCCGTCCCAGAAACTACAATCCAGTGTTCGCTGCGATGATAGTGCATTTGGGTGCTGATGTGATGACCGGGATTAATTTCAATCCGATTAATCCGGTAGCGACTGCCTTCTTCTAAAACTGTCGCTGTTCCCCAAGATCGGACATTGGTAATCCCAGGCTCAGAAGGTAAAGTTTCCGTTGTGGCTGACTGTTCGCGATCAGTGTTTGAAGTCATATCTCAGGTTGGATGAGGAGAATGATTAATCGATTTTACCAAAATTAGTGGGTCTAGTAGGGCTGTTTCGCGCTAAAGTTCAATTTAGAACATGATATTATTGTATTATTGTCTGTTGTCAATTTTCCACATATAACCGGAAATAACGTTGGTTAAGATGTGGGCAATAATGGGAACTAACAAATTGCCAGTTTCCACGGCACTAAAGCCTAAAAATAGCCCGACGGTAGTTGCCCAAACCACATAAGGCCATTGTTGCAGACTATTGAAATGCAAAATTCCAAAGGAAATGCTAGAGGCAATTATTCCAGTGGCATTTAATCCAAACAGGGGTAAACCGATACCCCGAAATAATAGTTCTTCGCTTAAACCAGGTAGTAATCCTAACCAAATTAGATCTGGCAAGACTAAAGGTTTGAGGATTAAGTTTAAGTAGAAGTCGGCACTCTGTTTATAGGCAGGCCAAATTCGATAAATGATGGAACTGGAAATAGTAATTGCGATCGCCAGTGCGATCCCCAAGAATAGATCTACTGGAGACCAGTATAGCCGCAGTAGGGAGACATGGCTAAATTCCAGGGTTAATTTGGTAATGACTAACCAAACAACTGCGGTTAAACCCATTGCCGTTAAAATCTGAATGCGCGTCAGGGTTTCGATTTCGGGGTTTTCAGGAAGCTGTTTGCTCACTGGTGGTAGATGATAGGCAACGAAGTGGTGGGATGGTGGCTTGTAGGGCGGCAGGATTAATGCCAGCCCGATGAGCAACGAGAATGCCTAATGCCTCTAAATAAGAGTTTACTCGCAATGCTTTGATACCGAGATGTTCTGGAGTAACTTGCATTTGGGTATGGTTGTCGGCAACGGCAATTATTTGGGTGGGTAGCTGGCTGAAACTGAGGAGGGCGCTACCGCCGCAGGCAGTGGCGGGGATAATGACGGCATCAACTTGGGTTGCCCAAAGGTCGGAGGAAAGGCGATCGCCATCCATTATAAACTGGGGGGCGCGGCTGAGTCCAGCTAAAACGCAAGGCAAGAAGGTATAACCCAGTTCTTCGGCGGCGGCGCGGGGAGATAAATTTGGTTCTACTGGGGAGGGAGCGAGGGCGGGAGCATGGGCGCAAGGAATACCAAATTGTCTAACTAGCAGGTGACTAATCACTGCTTCTGCACCTGCTAGGGGGTCTACCCCTTGTCCCTGACGATAGTTTTGCAGCAGATTACTATCAATATTATCAGGGAAACGGGCAACGACGGCGATCGCTTCTGCCCCAGCTTTGGTTATCAAGGCTTCTGCCGCTCGCAGCAAGCTATCTGGGCGCTGAATTGTTCCCCAACTAGCCCCAGAAGGAGCAATTCGTAATTCCACTCCCAAAGGAGCATCGGTGAGGACATACTCAGTTAAATCTAGTCCTAGGGTTGCCCTAGCTGCATCAGCGGCTTGGAGGTGGCGCAATTGTAATTCTGGTTCAATGGCAGCATCTAGAATTAAACCAATCCGATTTTGCCTAACTAATCGCAAACCCCAATCCCCAGCGGCAAACTTATCCAGTCCAAACCCTTCCACATAGTAAGCATTGGGTAAAGGCCAGTATAATTGAGCGCCATTGAGGACATTGGGGTGTGTAATTAGGATATCAGCAACTTGGGCGATCGCTCTGGCTACGGGCAAAGCGTCCCCCGCATAGCCGCCAATTGCCGCCCCAATACCCGTGGGAACAATTAAAACTGCTGTGTAGGGGTGAGACACTTAATTTTCCGTGGAACTTGCCACCGTCACCACGGCTTCTACCTGTGCCGTTTGTTTGACAGTATCAATGCTCGTCACCGCCCAGCGCAAAGGCTCGCCCTGTTCTTGCAATGTCTTTTCGATGACTTGTTTGAACTTGATAGGCGACTCTTGCAAGTCAATTTCGGCAGCGATAAAATGTGTAGTCACAGCGGTACTCCTGAATCCTAATTCTTTTGAAACTGACCAAATTGCAGGTGATACAATTCGTCTTCTTTCTCGGTGGCAATTTTCAAATCCGAGCGGGGATAGGCGACACAGAGCAAGACATAGCCCTGAGCTTGCAAATCTGGACTAACGCCCATGCCACCACTTTGATCTACTTCGCCGGAAATAATTTTGCCAGCGCAAGTGGTACAAACGCCAGCATTGCAGGAATTGGGTAGATTTATTCCCGCCTTGTCAGCCGCTGCGAGGATAGTTTCGTTTTCTGCTACGGCAATGGTGCTAACGCCCCCGTCGTAGTGAATTTCAACCTGGTAATTTTTAGACATCGTATAACTTCTAGGCTCAATACCTGCCATTCCCATTGCTGAGAAGTGGACTCCGACTGGATTATTTTATCTGAAATTTAGGGCGATCGCTAAGATTATTCATCTGTTTGGTAAAGGCAGCATAGTCATCCTGAGCGAGCGAAGGATCTCCGACACACTGAGATTAAGGAAGCATCTCCAAGTCCCATTTATTTACTCAGGGCTTCGGCTAGCGCTCAGTCGAGTTGGGCGCTACCCCTACGGAATAGATATTTCTTAATTCAAGATTATTGATTTCTTAATCAAAAAGAAGTAGAAATCACATAAAATAAATCTATTTACTGGAAAAATAATTTTAGCTACTGGATTATTCCTTTATCAAAGACTAAAAAAGTGGCTATGATTATCGGTAATTAGTTCTATTGTCAATAAAAAATTATGAAGCGGCGACAACTTTTTGGGTATTTTCTATTGTTTCTTACGGGTTGTGCAGCAGGAACAACCAAAACTGATAGCAACAATGCCAATTCAACCATCAGTAATTTCCCGGAAAAGCTCAGATTTACAGTCACAGATGCTCAAGGGCTAAAAGAATTGCAACGCGATTATGGATCGTTACAAACTGCGTTAGAGGAAGTATTGCAGAAAAAGATTGAATTTTTCCCTGTGGAAAGTTATACCGCCGCAGTCGCAGCTTTACAATTAGATCAAGTGGATCTTGTATTTACAGGTCCTTCAGAATATGTAATCATGCGTGCGAGAACAAATGCAGTGCCAGTAATTGCCGTCACGCGACCAAATTATCATACTGTGATTTGCGTGCGAAAGAATAGTAAGATTAAGTCAGTGGCAAATTTAAAAGGCAAGAAACTGGCGATTTGGAAAGTTGGCTCTACCAGCGGTCATCTTGGGCCAACAAAACTGGTCATTGATGCTGGATTAGATCCTAAATCCGATCTGAAAATGCTCATGTTGGCAAGCAAGGGACTATCGGAGTTGCAAAAAGGTGAGGTTGATGCTTGGGGAGGATCGGCTGTCAAGTATCAGAAATTTCTCCAGGATAATAGTTTATCTGAAAGCGACCTACCAACAATCGCTAAAGGCCCAGAATTGCCCAATGATTTATTTGTGGTTAACAGTAAAATGAGTGCGGCTTTTGTTCAAGAAATCAGCGATCGCTTCATTAAAAACCAAGATAAATTGCTGCAAAGTCTATTATCTGTTGAAGAGGGAAAATATAAAGGAGCTAAACTAATTGCGGCAAATGATTATGAATATAACATGGTTCGTCAGGTTTATCAAGCCATTGGACAAGGTGAATTCATTCAATAAGAGTAGGTTGTTAAATATAACTCGATCCAGGTTGGATTATTCTAAAAAAGATTCCAAATTTTTATCGGACTGGATAAAAAACTCAATTCAGTGCTTGAGCATTACGAAAAAAATTGGTTATGGCTATTCTTTAGCAATTGGCATCGCAGTGATTGGCACAACGATTGGCTTGGCAATTGGAGATTATTACCAAGGACAAGCACAGAAACAACAAAGAATTGCCAATAAACAGCAACTCCTGCTGCACGAATTAGAATATGCAGTGAGTGAATTGCGATCGCACCCCCAGCGTCTAGTTACAGTTCTAGGAGACTCCATCTGGTTTGACTATGAAACTAGCAAGTTTTTTGGAGATGTAAATCGAGTCAAAACCCTGTTGTCAGATTTTAAAATTTTTATAGATAGCAATCCCAATCATTTGGTAGTAGAAGAGCAAGAATTAAAGCTTTTATTCAATGGTTATGAAACTAATCAAGAAGCCTACGTCCAGCTAGTTAAATTGTCCTGGCAGCAAATCGATCCACCTAACTTGAGAACCCAAGATATTCCCGCAGCACAACAGCAGATATTGACTTTGATTAGAAGCAATGCTGCTACTAATATTAGCGTCAAATTTGACCGCCTATCCGAGAGTTTAACCCGCATTAAAATAGCATCAGAACGCCAAAATATCCAAGCCTATTATAGAGTAGAGCAAGCCGAGTTACTAAGATTACAAATTATTGTTTTTAGTATGGTGTTGTCAGTGGCGATCGCAGTTATCTTGGCTATAATTACCAGTAGAGCGATCGCGCATCCCCTCCAATCAGTCACAGAAGTCGCTACTGCAATTACCCAAGAACGCAATTTTGAACTTCGCAGTCTAATCACCACCAAAGATGAAGTGGGATCGTTAGCTGCTTCCTTAAATCAGCTAGTTAAGTGGGTAGGAGAATACACCCAGGAACTAGAATTATCTCGACAAACATTAGAGCAGCGGGTAGAAGAACGCACAAAAAAACTAACTCAAACTCTTCAAGAACTGCAAAATACACAATCTCAACTGATTCAAAGTGAAAAAATGTCCAGTTTAGGACAAATGGTAGCAGGTATTGCCCACGAAATTAATAACCCGGTCAATTTTATTTCTGGCAATCTCGAACATACGAATATTTATGCCAAAGACTTGCTAGATTTAGTAGATATTTATCGACAAGAGTATCCGCAACAAACTGAATTAGTTGCAGCCAAAATTTCTGCAATCGATCTAGACTTCATCATCCAAGATTTTCCGCAACTCCTCTCTTCTATGAAAATGGGAGCCGATCGGATTCGAGAAATTATTTTGTCTTTACGAAACTTCTCTCGCTTAGATGAAGCGGAAATCAAACCTGTGGATATCCATCAAGGGATTGAAAATACGCTACTAATTCTGAACAATCGGTGCAAGCAGAAGATTGAAATCATCAAGAATTATGGAGATTTACCTCTGGTTGAATGTTACCCAGCCCAGCTAAATCAAGTATTTATGAATATCCTGACTAATGCCATTGATGCGTTGGAAGAATTGCAAGTTGATAAATTGAATCTTGAAAATGCTACTTTTACGCCTAAAATTATTATTCGGACAAAAAAAATAGATGCTGATTATATTCAGGTATGTATTGAAGATAATGGCTCTGGGATTGCCCCAGAAATTCAAGAGAAATTATTCGATCCTTTTTTTACTACTAAGCCAGTAGGTAAAGGCACTGGTTTAGGACTTTCGATTTGCTATCAAATTGTTGCCAAGCATGGGGGTAAGATAGATGTATCTTCTCAGCTAGGGCAGGGAACTGAGTTGGCGATCGCACTGCCTTTAAAAAGCCAAACTTCGCTGTAAATCCCGTAGGGGCAATCCCCCCGTGGTTGCCCCGATTTAACTAAAAGTTTACAACACTTCTTCGCTATGAATGCGACTTTCCACTTCTGCAAACCTTTCTGACGCTAATCGCTCACTTTTCAGCAACGAAACAATAATTCCCACTGCAAATGCCAAGGGAATAGAAATTAAACCCGGATTTTTCAGGGGAAAGGGCGCAGAAGCGTGCTTGAGAATCGTGACTTGAATCGTGGGAGATAAATAAATCAACACCAAGGAAGAAATCGTGCCAGCGAGCATACTGGAAACCGCCCCAATGGTAGTCAAACCCCGCCACATCATCGACATCAACAAAGCGGGAAAATTGCAACTGGCAGCGATCGCAAAGGCTAATCCCACCATATATGCCACATTTTCGCCCTGAAACACAATCCCTAAAATAATTGCCAACACGCCTAATAAAAGTGTGGCGGCGCGAGCTACCCGAAATTCCTCTGTTTCATCCGTAGCGCCATGACGCACCACATTTACCCAAAGATCGTGGGAAAGGGTTGCCGCTCCAGAGAGCGTCAATCCTGCCACTACCGCTAAAATTGTGGCAAAAGAAACCGCCGCAATAAAACCCAGAAAAGCATCGCCGCCCAAAAATTGAGCTAACATCGGTGCTGCCATATTACCGCCAGCATCGATTTTTTTAATCCCATCTTGTCCGACTAAAACCATTGCTCCAAAACCCAGAATAAAGGTGAGCAAATAGAAGAAGCCAATCACGATGGTGGCATACATTACTGAAGTTCTGGCGGCTTTGGCATTTCGCACCGTATAAAACCGCATCAAAATATGCGGTAATCCGGCAGTACCTAACATTAATGACAATCCCAAAGAAATCGCATCCAGAGGATCTGACACCAATTTACCGGGAGCTAATACGCCTGCGCCATACTTGTCAGCCGCCGCTTGAAACAGATTGAGCGGACTGAAATTAAACTGAGCTAGTACCAGAATTGCTAGCAGTAATGTCCCGCTTAATAGCAGAATCGCTTTGATAATTTGTACCCAAGTTGTCGCCATCATACCGCCAAAAATCACATAGGCGAGCATAACTCCCCCCACAATCATTACCGCTAGATTATAGTCCATACCAAATAGCAACCGAATCAGATTCCCTGCTCCCACCATTTGAGCAATTAGGTAAAAAACTACTACGGCTAAAGTACCGATGGCAGCGGAAATTCTCACGGGTTTCTGACGCAAGCGATAGGCAACTACATCGATAAAAGTGTACTTGCCTAAATTACGCAGTGGCTCGGCAATTAGGAACATAACTACAGGCCAACCAACTAGAAATCCGATGGAATAAATTAAGCCATCAAATCCATTTAGTGCGACTAAACCAGCAATCCCTAAAAAGCTGGCGGCACTCATATAATCTCCAGCTAAAGCTAGACCATTTTGGAAGCCACTAATATTACCTCCAGCGGTGTAAAAATGTGCGGTGCTTTTAGTTTGTTTGGCTGCCCAATAGGTAATTCCCAAGGAAGTCGCAATGAAGATGGCAAAAAAGGAAATAGCTAGTGGATTAAATTGACCAAGAGTAGTATTCACTGTTCATCCCCGCGAATTTTGGCAAGTTGTTTGTCGTAATAAGTGTTTGCCCAACGGATGTAGATGTAGATCAAAACCCAGGCGGCAACAATGACTAAGGCTCCGAGGAGAATGCCGAGGGAAAGTCCAGGAGCGATGAGATAACCTAAAAGCGGTTTGTTGTAGGCAATGAGCAGGATGAATCCAAAGTAAATCGTCAGCATTGCGCTGGTTAACCAAAAGGAGATTCGCCAGCGCTCGTTAGCCAAGGCTGTCAGCGCTCTTGAGCGTTCGTTCATATTTTTTGAAGGAAGATAGCTCTAGGATTTTATCGGAAAACAGACGCTTAATTGGCATCCTGTGCTGCGATCGCGCTTGACTTCAAAAACTGCTGTTTTCGCCAAAATAAACCCACACCTGCTATTTAAGCGTTGACTAGAGATCAAATTTTGGTACAATCAGGGTTTTAATACCAAGTACGGGAAAGAAGAAAATGTCTAATTTTACTGTTGTCAAAGGTAGCTGTCTATGTAAAGCCGTAACTATATGTACAGCAAATATGAATAATTTTGTAGGAGCTTGCCATTGTGGTATGTGTAGAAAGTGGGGGGGAGGAGCTTTGTTAGGCATTGAGTGTCATGGTAGTGATGTTAGTTTTGAAGGAGCAGAAAATATCTCCGTTTACCAATCTTCCGAATGGGCAGAACGGGGATTTTGTCAGAAGTGTGGCAGCCATCTATTTTACAGATTGAAAGAAACTAATCAATACTTCATCCCTGCGGGAATCTTTGATATCAGCGAAGATCTGGTGTTAGATCATCAGCTTTTTATCGACGAAAAGCCCAAATATTACTCTTTTGTTAATGAAACTAAGAATATGACAGGAGCAGAAGTGTTTGCACTGTTTGCCCCTAAATCGTAAAACTCATAACGGTGCTTGGTTAAATATCGTGCTGTGTAATAAAGCGCCGGATTTTGCCAAGCGATCGCAGGGCTTCCTTAAGGAACGAAAAATCAATAAGGTGACTAATCACAATAAACGATTTTTTTAACGCAAAGGACGCAAAGGGAGCGCAAAGGACGCAAAGGGGAATCAAAATAGTAGTTGTAAATCGTAGGTTGGGTTGAAACGACAGTGGAAACCCAACATTTATCAGTGGTAGGTGAAGTTTTTGTAAGCAGTAGATAGATTCAACGCTACTACTTGCAAGCATTGAGAATATGGCTCTTTTAGCCATTCGTGTTCTTTTTTGAGCGCCGGAAGTAAGCCTTGAATGTATCCCCTAGACAACCCCTTGCCAGTATTTTTATAGGTTTCTTGACACAAGTTTAAGGCATAGTTCCAGAACCATCTCGCACAACCAAAAGACTTTGCCAGCCAGGTTTCTTGCTGGCTTGTGGGATAGATTCTGTATTTGTATGCTTTGTACATTTATCAAGAGTATCGAATACCGATAAGATTATTGTCGCACGTAGAATTGATCTTGATTCGCTATCGCTCAGTCTTTTGTTGGTTCACTTTCATCCCGTCACTCACCCTATCGGTTAGAGTGCGGGACTTCCCGTTCACATTAGTTAAATCGTAAAGTTCGCCCTAGATGGTTACTGAGCTTGTCGAAGTAAGGACGGGGTTTAAAACCCATTTCTCTGACAAGCAATTAGTTCGTTTGTACTACTAATTGCTCAGATTCTGCCCCATGACCAGGATCTCTGTCAAGCACTTTTTGGGCTGGCAGAAAGGCAGTGTCAATTGGGAGTTAAAGCTTGGCTTGAATTTCCTGGCTCACCTCTTCGGGAGAGCGATCGCCATTAATGGTAATCAATCGCTGGCGGCGTTCGTAATATTCCAAAATCGGGATGGTACAATCGCGAAATTGTTCAATCCGGCGCTGAACGATTTCTGGGCGATCGTCTTGACGCGATCGCGCCAAAGAACGACTGGTTAATACGGCATCTGGCACATCAATCCAAATTGCCCAATCCAGCCTCTGCTGTAAATCTTCCAACAAAAAGTCCAATTCCTCCGCTTGGAAAGCCGTGCGGGGGTAGCCATCTAACAACCAACCCTTACTGGCATTGGGTAGCACCAGCCGGGATTGGATAAACTCAATCATTGTCGGATCGGGAACCAATTCGCCTTTTTCCACGAATGGTTGAGCCTTGCCACCTAATTCTGTTTTTTGGGCGATCGCCTCTCGTAAAATTTCCCCCGTGGCAATCCAAGGAATGCTGAAGTGACGGCACAACAGTTCTGCCTGCGTTCCCTTACCTGCTCCTGGCCCTCCCAGAATTACTAATCTCACAACACCCTCTCCCAATCCAGTTTCCATAAAGCTTTTGTAACCTATTGTCCCATCAAATCTTGACATCCTCCCCGGCGAATCGCAATCAGTGTAGCGAGAGATTTTCCCACATTACTTGAGGTTTCTGACCCAGATTAGCACCAGTGGTCTATTGACACCAGCACAGATATAGTGTTTCACTAGGAGAACAAATTCCAAAATACACTACATATTGTTGGCGGAACCAGCTTAACGGCTCGTGAAGATTTAGTTCTGATGGTTTCGACACTATTTTGCCTCAACTTATGGTTGCCCAACTAGAAACTCCAACTCTTAATCCTAACTATCGTCTCCCCCACACTGTCACTGGATTAGTCCAAGTCTTTACCTGCACCCATCGCAGCTTTTTTACTAGCGTGATGGCGCAAGCCCTGAGCATCGCTGGACATGGTACGCCAGTGTTAGTGGTACAGTTCCTCAAAGGAGGAATCCGCCAAGGCAGAAAACATCCTATGCGGCTAGGACAGAATCTAGAATGGGTACGTTGCGACTTACCCCGCTGTATTGATACTCCCCACCTGGATGAAGCCGAAGCCAATTCTTTACGAGATCTCTGGAAATTTGTCCAGGAGGAAGTTTTAACCGGGAAACATTCCTTAGTCGTGCTAGACGAACTCAGCCTCGCAATTAACTTTGGCTTGATTCCAGAGGAAGAAGTTGTAGAATTGCTAGAAAAACGACCAGCCCACATTGATATTATTCTGACTGGCCCAGAAATGCCGCGATCGCTCCTGGAAGCTGCCGATCAAATCACGGAAATTCGCCGATCCCATAGTCCCTAATGAATCAAAAAATCAATAACTTAATTATAATCCAATACAGTTCAGTTAACTAAGTTCGTAGTTGGGCTTCAGCCCTCTCCGGATTAGGGCTGAAGCCCAACTACGAACTTTGGCGTTCTTTTATTTATGACCACCTACTTACTGAACCGTATTGATTTTTCATTCCGATGACTTTTAATTATTTTCGCACAGTTCGCTTTCAAGATACTGATGCCGCTGGCGTGGTTTATTTTGCCAATATCCTCGCCATCTGCCACGAAGCCTACGAAGCCTCTCTCGCCGCTGCTGATATCGATCTAAAATTATTTTTTCGCCATCCCGATTTTGCCCTACCAATTATTCATGCCAGTGCAGATTTTTTTCGTCCGATGTTTTGCGGCGATCGCCTTCTGATCCAATTAACGCCCCAATTACTCACTCAGGAAAAATTTGCGATCGCCTACGAAATTTCCATTGCCGAAACCTTAGCAGCCAAAGCTACTACCAAGCACGTTTGTATTCATCCCGGCGATCGCGCTAAAATTGCCCTACCAGATTGGCTATTGCAGTGGATTAAAGATATTGCCTAAAATTGGTTAACTACTTAACTTTTTGGCAACGTGAAATCCCACCAAATAAGCCGTCATTTGCGGACTAATCCGAGGCAAAGGAACCGATGACAAATCGGCAACATAGACATTATTTGAACCGAACAACTTACCTGTATCCGCAGGATTATTTAGTCCCTTATCAATCGCCTCTCCAAACAAACATCCCCCAGATAAATGCTGCTCAGACAACAAGAACTTTCGGCTATAAACCTCAACATAGCGATCGACTTGACTGGCTTCGTAGGGAATTTTAGTCAACCAACGGAAGAAACACTTAAAGATTCCAGGTGGTTGTTTTCCCAAGCCATCTAAAAATGGTAATTGCTTGGCAATCTCACTTTTAGCAACTACTTTATCCTGATTGAACTGCGAATTTTGGTCTTTGCCAAAAAAGTTCAATTCAATTGCCGAACGGTCATTTTGATAACTGCCATCAACCGCAGGGTTGAACTTGACAATTGCCGTAATTAAGTTGATATCTTCATGCTGCCACCCTTTGCCCTTGATCAGGTTAGAAAAGTCCCACCAAAAATTAATGATAAAATTGACAAACTGAATAAATATCCTCACCGCATTCTTGACCAGATAGAACAACCAAGGCACTCTGATGACTATCTTTTTCAACCAATTGGGCAGCAGAAAAGCTAAATAAAGATGGGCAATAATAAACCAGAGTTTTTCAAAGTTTCCCGAAAAGAAATCAAAGCAACAAACTGTCGCTTTTCCCTGGGTTTCCGGCTGCCATTCTGTGGTCGCAAATACCGGAATATAAACATCTCGCCCGGTGATTGCAATGCTATTATCTGGAATGTAGATTCCTAGGGGTAGAACAATATGATCGCTGACGTGCTGCCCAATAGCTTGATTATTTAGTTCCTCCCGATGAGGCCATAAAAGTCTAGGGGTAGCGGCTCCGGCACATAATACTAGCTTGCCATCAGGGGCTAAAGACAAGAATTCTTTTGTCTTGGTATCAATGTATTGCACCCATACTCCAACGCATTGGGCTTTTCCTCCTGGTTCTGTAGTAAACTTGAGTTCCAGAACTTTACATCTAGTTTTCAATTCCACTGGTGGGTGAAACCAATCAACAATCGATACCCCGCTATTAGTGCGCTGCCCAAATTGGTCAAATTGAGTGGGGAAGAGGTGCAGTAAACCAGTATCGCTGACCCAAAAATTTGGAATATGGCAGGTTTTGTTATTACTGATCTTAAACCCATTATTCTGCGCTACCTGGAGGACAGATTTGGTAATTGGGGATGGAGCTTGTTGGGGTTTAGGTCTGGTAAACTTGCCGTTTAATTCTTGCTTGAGTTTATCCCAATACTCTACGGTTTGACCGATGTGGGTAGAAAGCCATTCCGAGGACTCATGGATCATGGTGTAGTTAATCGAACCACCACCGCCCATAGTACAGGCTCGCCCGGAGATGATGGGACGACCATCGGCAGTTAGGGCATTGTGCAGCTTAAAAACATTACCCTCGGCATAGGATTCAGTCCAGTTGTTCTGGTGAGTAATGTCACTGGTGTAGAAGAAGTCTTCACCCTCCTCCACGACTAACACTCGCTCATTGCGAGGCTGCCCTAGATAGTGACTCAAAAACCCGCAAGCACCATTGCCAGAACCAACTACGATCGCGTTGTAGGTCATTTCCCCCTCCGATGATTTAGAAAAAACATGAGGAAAATTGCATTTTATCTATTTTGCCATAGAAGCGCGATCGCTTTATCAGCATTTCCTATTCTCAGCTTTTAAACAAGTGGGTTCAAATTTTTTATGTCACTAAACTGAGTAAAGATTTTTGGTTAAATTGGAAAACGTTATTTCTGGATCCTAAATTGACAGAAACGATGTTGTCACTGGCTAAAAAAGGCATCTCTTGACGACAGTGCATACAGAACCAGTAAAGACCCTGCCGCCTAGTGTGACGGAGTAATTGACCAGAGCAACAAGGACAAGTATTCATTTCCTGAACTCCAAATTGCATCCGTAGTTTCAACTAGATCAACCATATAAAGATTGTGTAGAGAAGTTGTGAATATTATCGATTATTAAGCCTTTAATTTAAAGATTTAACAAATTGTAAAAATCAAGCCAGTCACAGACAGAGAAATGTAAAGAAAACGATCGCTAAACTATCAGATATCTCCTTTAAACTTACCAACCCAGGACAGCAGCAACTTGTTCAGCGAGGATTGTGGGGTCGAAAGGTTTGGCAATCACCGCATTTACACCCAGATCAGCAAAGCGCCGTTGGTCTGCCGCCTGTAACTTAGCTGTTAGCAAAATCACCGGAATGTGTTGAGTCGCCTGGTTAGTTCGTAGTTGCCGAAAAGTAGTTGTTCCGTCCATATCTGGCATCATTACATCTAGGAGAATGGCATCGGGTTGAGTTACTTCGGCTTTGACTAAACCCTCGTTGCCAGAACTGGCAGTAATCACTTCCCAACCGCCAATCATCTCTAAACAAAGTTGGGTGACTTCCCGGATATGTTCTTCATCGTCAATCACTAGAATCTGTTTCGCAGTTGTTGGCATTGCTATTTCCCTGTCTCCTATTCCCTATCCCCTATCCCCTGTCTCCTATTCCCTATCCCCTATCCCCTATCCCCTATCCCCTGTTCCCTGTTCCCTGTTCCCTGTTCCCTCTCCCCCCCCTGTTCCCTGTTCCCTATTCTTGGCAAGCTAAAGAAAAAGCTGCTGCCGCTACCAAAAACGCTTTCTGCCCAAATTTTCCCGCCGTGATGCTGGACAATGCTCCGACAAATGGCTAATCCTAGTCCAGTTCCCCCTTTTTGGCGAGAGTCGGAAGCATCAACTTGTTGAAAGCGCCCAAAAACCGATTCTAGTTTGTCGGCAGGAATTCCCCGCCCCTGATCTTTGACTTGAAAGAGGATATCGTCGAATTGCTGGCTGGCAGAGAGCCAAACAGTGGTTTCTGGGGGCGAAAACTTAATGGCATTACTGAGTAAATTAGTCAGGGTTTGCAAAATGCGATCGCCATCCACCAACAGGGTAGCGGCAAACGGCTCCACGACTAGGGTGACTCCGGCTTTTTCTGCCATAGGCTGCATTACCTCGACCGCTTGTAACATTAGGTGGCTGGCATCGCAGATGGTTCTTTCCATACTGACTTTACCCGACTCAATCCGCTCAATATCGAGAATGTCGTTAATTAAGCGAACCAAGCGGTCAGTATTGGCGGCTGCAATTTCTAGCATTCGTTCGGCTTTGGCAGGATGAGCTTTGAGCAGTCCGCTGGCAAGCATTCCCAAGGCTCCGCGAATGGAGGTGAGGGGAGTACGCAGTTCGTGGCTGACAACGGAGACAAATTCGGACTTCATCTGCTCGATGGCTTGGCGTTCGGTGACATCTCGGAAGGTGAGGACTGCACCTACAATTGCCCCAGCTTCCCGAATCGGGGCGATCGCATATTCTACCGGAAAACTCGTGCCATCTCGACGGGGAAAGTTGCCCGCGATCGCTTGGTGGGATTCCCCTCTAGTCAGGGACAAGTCAATCAAACATTTGGGAGAAGGGGGCAAAGTGCCATCAGCGAGGGGGCGACATTGAGGCCAAATCAGATTCATGCGTTGGGGAATTGGGGCGGTGGACTCATATCCCAGCATCCGGGCAGCGGCGGGATTGATAAATCGGATCTGGCCTTGCAAATCGAGTCCGCAGATACCTTCCCCAACGGAATTTAAAATCAATTCATTTTGATGCCAAAGGCGCTTGAGCATTTCTTCAATTCGCTTGCGATCGCTAATATTGCGTCCAATGATGATTTGACCGATAATGTTGCCACTGGCATCAGCGAGGGGAGACATGGTGAGGGAAACTTCAATCGGTTCGCCATCTTTGCGAATCCGAATGGTTTCGTAATTATCTAGCCGTCCTGCCTGCTTAATGGTGGCTAAAATTCGGGGTAGTTCATCTTGGTGATGGACAGGTATTAGTATAGATAGGGATTTACCCAGGACTTCAGCGGCAGAATAGCCATAGATTTTTTCGGCTCCGTGATTCCAACTCAGAATTATCCCATCTAAGTCAGAGCGAATAATCGCATCTCCCGATGATTCCAAAATGTCAGCCAGCGGCAGTTGCACTGATTCAGCAGATGGGTAATTGCGGAGACGATCTAGCGTTGGCAGCCCATTTTCCACCGTCAGGGGCGCTGATTGTGCTAAGTGGATGCGATCGCGCCCTGCGGCTTTAGCTTGGTACATTGCCACATCTGCCGCTAGGTAGAGTGCTTGCAGGTCTTGACCATCCTCTGGATACTGGGCAATTCCCGCACTGAAAGTCACGTGGAATTTTTGACCGCTATCGCTGGTAAATTCCTCCTGGCGCATGGTTGCCAATAATTCACTCAAGCGCTTGGCTCCGTCAATCTTGGTCATGCTATACATTCCCACCAAAAATTCTTCTCCCCCCCAGCGAGCTACGAAGTCCTCGGCGCGAAAGAACTGCTGCAAAAGTTTCCCAAATCGTTGTAAAACGCGATCGCCTGCGGCATGACCCCAAGAATCATTGATCTGCTTGAAGTGGTCAAAATCCAGCAACGCCAATGTGAATGGTTGCCGCTGGCGTTCGGCAAGATGCAAAAATTGCTGGATATCTTGGGTGAAACGGCGGCGATTGGTGACTCCGGTGAGCGGGTCATTTTCGGCGAGACTCCGCCACAATTGCACCCGTTCTAGGCGGTTGAGGATGCGCGTCACCAACTCTGGTTCCACAATCGGTTTGCTGGTGTAGTCGTCGGCTCCAGCCGCAAAGACTTGACGTACCATTTCCGCATCGGTGTGACAGGTAAGGAAAAGAACTGGCAATTGGCTCCAGCGCGGATCGTTCCGAACTACCTGACATAGTTCAATCCCATTGAAATCCGGCATTTCTACGTCCAAAATCAGCAGATCGGGGGCGGTGGTGGCTAAGGTTTCCCAAAATTTTTGAGGGCAATCGAGGGTGATGACGCGCAAGCCCCAAGGTTCTAGCAAGTTTTTTAAGGTGGCTAGCACCAGGGGGTCATCATCAACAGCCAAGATTTTATACTCTGTGTGACTGATTTGATTGAGGACGCGGGTAACAGCATCAAGGGCTTGGGAGATAGGTAGGGGTTTTTGCAAAAAGGCTCTCCCCCCTAGACGAGCGGCAGTTACGCGGTCAACAAAGCTATCGCCCACGGCTAAAACTAGCACGGGGATGGGGGGCGTTTGACTGCTCAGTTCCCCTAACAGGTTAAAGCTGGCATCGGCAGGATCGGCAAAGGAAAGGTCGAGCAGCACCACATCAGGACGTTCAGCGGCGATCGCGGTTCTGGCTTCGGCGAGGCGGGAGGTAATTTTCGCTCGCAGTCCCCAACCGATGGCTTCTAGGGCTAGCTGTTGGGCAAATTGGCGATCGCTATCCATAATTAAGATTAGGGGGCGATCGCGACTGGGAAGAGATTTTGGTAATTTTTCAACCGGGTGTTCTAGTTCCGGACGCAGTGCTGCCGTTAGTTCCCCTAGGCGGCTACTAAAATCAGCAATTTCTGACCAATGCCGGAATATTTGTTCAATTTCTTTGGCAATTCGAGAACCCTCAGTCAAGCCAAATGTCCCCAAGGAACCAGCGAGGATATGAGCTTGTTGTTCAGCTTTTTGTCGCGTTTTGCTAGCCAGTTTGCCCGTGCGTTGATAGGTCGCTGCCACTTGTTCCAAAATAGTCACTCGTTCTAAAATTGGCTCCTGAAAGCGCTGCCAAATTTGAGTTAATGCTTGCTGATAGTTCTTGGGGTGATGGTCATTTAATTTGCTAGCTGGGCTAGCCACAGCAACTTCTAAAGGCTGGCAACGATAACCTAAACCATAGACGGTTTCAATTAGATCCGGCGCTCCGGCAGCTTTCAGTTTCATTCTTAACCCCTTGATATGGGACCGAACTGTTTCCTCGGTGGGGATTTCTTCCAAAGACCAGAGTCGATCTAAAATGGCACTGCGGCTAAAAATGCGGCTGGGGTTGCGAAGAAAAAGTTCGATTAAGTGATATTCTTTGGGCGTTAAATGAATTAACTGTCCCCGATAGGTGACTTCACAGCGATTGCAATCAATCTGCAATTCGCCCCATACTAAGGCGGGGGATTGGAAGGTGGAGGCGAGCGATCGCCGCCACAGGGCGCGGAGGCGAGCAATTAGTTCTTCGACGCTGAAAGGTTTAACAATATAATCGTCAGCACCAACATTTAAGCCCTTAACTTTATCTGCCGTACCATCGGTGGCGGCAATTAGCAGAATTGGCATCTGGTAATCGCAGGCGCGTAATTGTTGGCAAAGGCTGATCCCATCTAGTTTCGGTAGATGGGTATTGAGCAAGACAGCATCGTAATTAGTTGTTTCTAGATAGGCTCTACCTGTTTGTCCATCCGCCACCACATCTACTAAAAAATGCTCCTTCACTAGAGCGTCTGCGATCGCTCTAGCCAGTACCCGATCGTCCTCAACGATTAGAATTTTCATACTGGACGAACTGCGGACAGAATTTTTAAACTTAAATGGTGGAATGCAATTGCTATTTAGAGCAATACCATACTCTTAAATATATAATCTTCCCAGATTTTGAATGAAATGGCTGAACCGCACCCCTGCTGGAGGTACAGTCCAGTCACAGTTATTTTGCCCTAAGTGCTAATGACTAGCTATTCTTAGTTTGCAAAAACCAACCCACGACCTATTTTTGGTCATGTACTAAGTTTCTCAAAACAATGTGAATTTTTTGTGAATTTATGCAGGGATTTTGATTAAAATTACTTATTAAATAGTAAAATTTCTTCAAGCAGGAGGCGATCGCAGGCCGAAATCTCAATTGCTAAGTCAGCTTGGGCTTGCTCGTTCAAAGAAAGTTTTCTATTTTGTTCAAATTTGAATTCGCGATTTAAAATCAAATTTTGACGCTTAAAGTTATTTTCCATAAAATTATTAGCTAGCTCGATAATATCTAGCTCCGGCATCAAATAAATCCGATTTCGCAACAACCATCGACAAGTATCAGGATCGGTTTCAGCAATCCGGTAAAGTGCCACTTTTAAGGTTTCTTCAATATATTTAGGGCTAGGCAAAATAACTAGAAAATCTTTCAGGGCTAAAATCCATCTCAAATCTCTAGAACTTAAGACATCGATAGCTAATTCTAGGTGAGGTTTGGCATCAGCAATAATATTCATAAAAACTGCTTCTGATTAAAATCCCAATGCCGGACAGACTGACTAGCTTTTCAGTCTCTAGTCATTCTAGCAATTGAGATCGGTGGTTAAGTGCTGAAAGCAATATCCTTAATGAAACCTGTATATAGGATGAATGTGAATTTTCTGTGAAGCAAAAATTCACGTTCATATTATTTGGCTGGTTGCATAGGAGAGCGATCGCTAATTTCTAGATTAAGATTCAATACATTCTCCACTACTTTAATTACTAAAAAGTTGCAAAACTTTGGCAAATTTAGGCCAAGCCATTCTCAAAAAATTGCTAGAGAGCGATATAGTAGCTGTAAGACTAAAATTTAATTAATGTTACATCGCTGTTGTGGTAGCATCAGATAAGTTTGCGTTATAGTAACTTGCCATCCAGCATCTAGACTAAAACTGCAATGCTCATTGCTATCGTTACCTCCCCATCATTACCAATGGATAGAAAATTCTGGATTATTGCCTTAGTAGCTTTTATTAATTCCATGAGTCTGACGATTTTAATTCCCATTATTTATTTGTATGGGAAACAATTTCATCTCAATGATTTTCAGACTAGCCTGCTATTTGCAATTTACTCAATTACGCAATTTTTATCAACCCCAGTCATCGGGAAACTTTCTGACATTTATGGGCGAAAACCCCTGCTAATCATTAGTTTAGCCGGAACAGTAATTGCTAATTTCATTGCTGGAACAGCAACGACAGCAGTCGTATTATTTTTAGCCCGGTTTTTGGACGGCATTACTGGTGGCAATAATTCTGTTGCCCAAGCAGTATTATCTGACGTAATTCCCCGCGAACAACGGGCGCAAGCTTTTGGAATTTTTGGGGCAGCTTTTGGATTGGGATTTGTGATCGGTCCGGCAATTAGTTTAGTCTTGCAACCAATTTCCTTGGGAGCTTCTTTTTTGGCTTCGAGCGCGATCGCCGCAGTAGGATTGATCGTTACTATGGTATTTTTGCCGGAAACTCTAGTCAATAAAGCCGAAAAAATGCAAAACATTTTTGACTTGGGATTGGAGACGTTAATTACCGGATTAACCATGCCCAGAGTTGGGATACTATTAATCATCAATTTCTGCATTGGTACTACTTTTACCATCTTTACCTATGCCTTTCAGCCCTATTTTATTTATATCCTTCATCAAAATAGTCAGAGCTTAACTTTGCTATTTGTGACCTTTGGAATTTTAGGGCTAATTATGCAAACAGTCGGAATTAAATTTCTGATGCGATCGCTTAGTATCATCAGGATTCTTTTCTTATCCCTTTTGGTTCGCGGGGTTTCATTTCTATTCATGCCAGTTTGGGCAAATGTAACTTATTTTGTAGCGATCGCAGTGATTTTTTCAATTTTTAATTCCTTGGTACAACCCACCATTACTACCTTAATTTCTTTAAATGCCAAAGCCGAAGAACAGGGGATTGCCCTAGGATTAAATGCTTCCTATTTGAGTATTTCTAATGCTGTTGGGCCAGTAATTGCCGGGATGCTGATGAATCAAGCTCACCCCGAAACCTACAGCCATTCCCTCTATGTTTCGGGAGGGCTGACATTGATGGTATTTTTATTTGCCGTTTGGACACGCGATCGCTACAACGTTAGCAATTAAACTGAAAGGGGATACTCAATCGCCCATTTATGTTGTAAAGCCAGTAATAAAGCCAGTAGGGTGCGTTAGCGGCAGCGTAACGCACCGTTAACGGGTAGGCGGTGCGTTACGCTATCGCTAACACACCCTACTACTACTACTAATTAATGGTGGCATAATTTATTTCTAAGCTCTGGTAATTGGCAAAGAAATTACAAATTCTGTACCTTTATCAGGAGCAGAAAAAACCTCAATTTTTCCCTTATGCCGCTCAATAATTTGGTAGCAAATAGTTAATCCTAAACCCGTACCTTGACCTACAGGTTTAGTTGTAAAAAATGGATCAAATAACTTGCCCAATAACTCTGATGGGATGGCGGAACCATTATTCCAAAAACTGATGGCAATGCGATCGCGCTCGATTTGGCTAGTTTGAATAATAATTGTTGGCTTACCATCAACAAAAAAACCATTTTTTTGATCCTCTTGTAAAGCATCAATGGCATTGTTAATCATATTCATAAATACCTGATTTAACAGGGAAGGATAGCACTCGACCAAAGTTAAATTTCCATACTTTTTGGCAACGGTAATTTCTGGCGGGAAACGATGATTAAGCAGTAGCAAAGTGCTTTCAATTCCTTCGTGAATATCAATAGTTTTAATCTCTGATTCGTCAAGGCGAGAAAAATTTCGCAATGATAGCACAATCTTCCGGATTCGGTCAGTACCGCTTTTCATTGACAGCAGAATTTGGGAAAAATCTTCAGTTAGAAATTCCAAGTCAATGCTACCCATTTTCTCTTGGATGGCAGAAGGGGGAGCGGGGTAATATTGTTGGTAAAGTTGTAATAAATCTAGCAAATCTTGGACGTAGCTATTGGTATAATCTAGATTGCCATAAATAAAATTAATCGGATTATTGATTTCGTGGGCGACTCCCGCCACCATTTGACCAAGACTAGACATTTTTTCGTTTTGAATTAGTTGTGCTTGCCTTTCTTGCAAAGCTTGTAAGGCAGCACTTAATTGTTGATGATTTTCAGATAGTTCTTCAGTCCTTTCTGCGACTCGCTTTTCTAAGGTTTCGTGGGCTATTTCTAGTTCTTGGGTATATTCAGATACTCGGCTAATTAAGCGATTCAGGGCAATGGCTACCATCCCCACTTCATCTTGGGTAACTACTGGCACTTGGAGGGCAAAATTAACTTCTTCGCTGGCTTGCTGGGCGATTTTGGTGACTGTTTCTAAAGGATGAGCGATCGCTCGACTGGTATAAATTGCTAAAATGGCGGCGATACTAATGGAAAGTAGCATACTAAAAGCCACTATTTCAGTCCGCAAAATTCTGGCATTTTGAACTGATGTATCAGCTAAATGCTGTCTCTGTTGAGATTCTTGAATAAACTTAACCGTATCCGATAGCACCGCATCAAATCTCAGGGAGATGGCGCTAGTCGTAAATTCGGCGATTTGTTGTTGTTTCAACTTTCTTTCTGATGCCGTTAGTTTGATAGGATTGGCTTGATATAAAACTGTTTCCATTTCTTGCGAATACTGACTAGCGATCGCCGCACAAGTATATAAAAAGTTGTCCAGACTTTCTAGATGGGTAATTTTCGCCGAAGACTGGAGTTCAGTAATTGTTTGATTAATACTAATAATATGGGTTTGAAATTGGGCGTGTTTTTGGGCAAATAACTGCGGTTTGGACATTAAATTAATAAATTCGTGGTGGTTCAGTCTCATGTGGAGAACACTACGCTGTAATTCATTTAATAACTGTTCTTGTTTAATCGCATGGTTTAATTGTTGCTGGGCTTGATGTTGATAAAAATCTCCAATTGCCAAACCAGAAGCAGTTCCCAGTAAGGTAATTCCCACAGCGATCGCATAGCCAAAACCAATTTTACGTCGGATGCTAGTGCCTTTGGCTGGCAATTTCTGCCAAAAGTCAGCAATTTTCGGCTGATTTTGTGGTATTGCTAACTGATGCCGCTCAGTTGCAGCAGCAATTTTGGTGGGAAGATTGTGCTTTTGAGATCGCATAGCATCGAGATTTCAGGTACATAACTTTAACTATCTACCCAAATCCGGTCAATTTTCAGAAAATTCACAGATCATTAATTCCCTTCTGGGAGATCGCGCTAGCGTATTCCCAGGGTTTCGCTTATATCACCATCCCAGAAAGGGATGGCAGATCTAACCGCTGGTAATCCTGGCAATTTTTAACTGGCACTCAATTCGTCTCCCCCAGATCCCAATCCTGAATATTCTCTGACGGAAGTAATAATTTGGGGAGGAAATTGGGCTTCCTGAACTCCCAACGCTAGAGATAGCCAGCATTTACAAGTTGATTGGGCAACTAAAAAATCAAAACTTGATCAAAAATGGTCAATGGCTTCAAAGTTGTGTCACGATCCAAAGAAGATCAATTCTTGTACTTTTAATTAAAGTATTTCCCTCATGTTGGTGCAAACTCCTCCCATATCTCTGCCATTCATCGGCTCAGAATTTGCCGCTGCCTACGAAACTGCTAAGGTAGTGATTCTGCCTATTCCCTACGAGGCGACAACTTCCTACCGCCAAGGCTGCGAAGACGGACCAGAGGCGATTCTCAGCGCATCGCAACAGGTGGAATACTACGATGAAGAACTAGACCAAGAAATTTGCGAGAAAGTGGGAATTTATACTCACCCCGCGATCGCCGATACCCGCCATCATCGGTCAGTTTCCGCCGAAGAAATGCTCGCAGTGACCAAAAATACGACTTTGCAGTTTATTCAAGATGGCAAGTTTGCGATCGCTTTAGGCGGCGAACACAGTATCACCGCTGGGGTAGTGGCTGCCTATCAAGAAGCCTATCCAGAACCCTTTACGGTAGTGCAAATTGATGCTCACGGCGACTTGCGCCACGAATACCAAGGCTCAATTCACAATCATGCCTGCGTGATGCGGCGGGTACTAGATATGGGTTTGCCGACGTTGCAAATCGGCATTCGGGCAATTTGCAAAGAAGAAGCGGATTTGATCAAAGAACGGCAGTTAAATGTATTTCGAGCCAGGGAAATTGCCACTCAACCAGATTGGATTGAACGAGCGATCGCTTCTATCACCACATCGCGGGTTTTCTTTACCATAGACTTAGATGGCATCGATCCCACTCTGATCCCCGGTGTAGGCACTCCCGAACCAGGCGGGTTAAACTGGTATAGTCTGATGGCTTTTTTCCAAGAAATATTTGCCAAATTTGAAGTAATTGGCGGTGATGTGATGGAACTAGCACCTATTCCTGGCTCGGTAGTCTCTGAGTTCACGGCTGCCAAACTGATTTATAAGTTGATTGGCTATCAAGCATTAAAACAAGGCTGGTTTGAATCAATAGTGTAGAAGGTATTTGGGGGCGCGCAAGCACCGGGAGGGGCGAGCGCCAAAAACAGTTAATTTCCCCCCACCCCATCTCCCCATCTCCCCATCCCCCCCATCTCCCCATCCC
>CAKZHE010000266.1 GCA_936920195.1 uncultured cyanobacterium
GAGGCAGAGCCTCTCAATGGGCATTCCCAGGCAGAGCCTGGGAACGAGTAAACAGATCAGAAACTGCATGAACAGAACCCCCAAAAAAACTGGCAAAGTGAACAGCCTAGGCGCTGCTCCTAAAGAATGCAAAGCCTCTGGATGTCGCTTACCATTCGGGAGACTGGCAACCAGTCAAGTCCGGTAAGTGTTGTGTAAGTTATGGGAAATCAGTGGAAACCAATTTCCCGATTTGTGTAAATAATTGTAATTTTTTTTCAAAAGGCCTTGAGTCAGGAGTTGTTATATCCAATTTGCTGGGAAGTAGAGAAAATTATCCAGCGGCTGAAAGATATGAGGAGAAAGAATTTGAGGGGTTGAATTGGAATTTTTGGGAAAAAATTAGCCCGTAACTCGAAAAAGTACCAAATTGGGGAGGGAAAACGTCTCTATTATATAGGAAACAAGAAACACCGATTGGATCTTCAATCCTAGTACACCTAGCTCACACACATCACCTAACTAAAAAAGTTACACAATGAGTTACTCCAATTTATTCACCACTCCACCAGAGCCAACTGGAAAGTATTTGGTAGTTTTGAGTCCAGATAACTTTGAATCCGGTTTGCAATCAATTGCCAATGCTATAGGAGAGACAACTACTGTTAGCGCCCGTGACTTTGGCACTAGTGGCATCGATTTTTCTCAAGTAGAAAGCAATACTACACTAACATTCCCAGAATTGGGTATAGCGGTAGTTAATGCCCCAGACCCCCAACAGGTTAGCTCTTTGGAAGTAACTGTGAACGATGGCAGTATTCCTGCTGTAAGCTCATTTGAGCCAGAATATTATGTCTATGCTAGCAACACCATACCTGATTACTTGATCGGATACAGAGATGGAGTGAATGGGATTGTTGAAAAGTTACTGACGCAAAATGAAAGCGGACAGTCGCCTGCCTCTAGCGCTATTCTCGCTACACCAGATTTCACTTGGGGATTAAACGCCACTAAAGTTAATACTTCGCGTTATAGTGGTAAAGGGATTAAAGTAGCTGTTTTGGACACAGGTTTAGACCTGACTCACCCTGATTTCCAAGGTCGGAACATCAACAGTAAATCTTTTGTTTCCAATCAAGCAGTCCAAGATGGTAATGGGCATGGGACTCACTGCACAGGCACAGCTACCGGTTCAGTAAATTCCCAAATTAGTCCTCGTTATGGCATAGCTTACAACGCTTCCATTTACATAGGAAAAGTATTGAACAATGCAGGCTCTGGTACTGATTCCCAAATATTGGCGGGAATAAACTGGGCGATCGCTAACCAGTGCGACATAATTTCTATGTCATTAGGTCGCCGCGTCGCGCCAGGAGAGCCGATCTCTCAAGCTTACGAACAGGCAGCAAAAACAGCTTTAAACCGCAACATTCTGATTGTTGCTGCGGCTGGTAATGAAAGTCAAAGACCGGGTTATATTGCTCCAGTTGGCAGTCCCGCCCGCTGTCCTTCGATCTTAGCAGTAGCCGCAGTTAATTCTCAATTGCAAGTAGCTTGGTTTTCCAATGGCGGTAACAATCCTCCAGGCAGTTCAATTGATATTGCCGGCCCAGGCGTAGATGTTTACTCCAGCTACCCCATGCCAACTAGATATAAAACACTAAGCGGTACAAGTATGGCAACGCCTCATGTTGCTGGCATTGCTGCCCTGTATGCAGAAGCTACGGGCAAAAGAGGCAAAGCTTTGTGGGATCATTTAACTCAAACTGCTCAACACTTGCCTTTCCCTGCAACCGATGTCGGTGCTGGACTGGTTCAAGCCCCCCAATAGAATGGGTACAATTCGGTAAAATTTAGCTAGAATGGATAGAGATGCCTTCAAAGGCATCTCTATCACCCTTGATAAATGGGATACACTTATGCCTGAAATTCCTTTGAATGTAGTAGTTAGCCCCGAATATCAGCATGATATCTTAGCAGTATCTCAAAATCTGCACGCAGCGGGGTTCAAGGTTGAACAAACATTAGACATAATTGGGATTATTACTGGCACAGGCGATCGGGATAAGCTAGATGAGTTTGCTAGAATCGATGGCATACAAGCAATAGAAGAAGGGCAAGAGTATCAACTTGCTCCGCCTGAATCTAATATCCACTAAAAATCAAGCAACTCCATATCCCAGGCAGAGCCTGGGAACCAGCTAATTTGCTTCCCCTGAATAATTAGTAGTGAATACGGTTTTAAAAAGCATTAAACTGTACTGAAAAGTATATCCCGTTTTCTTGCCAAGTTCGCCGGGTAGAATTGAGGGAAACTAGGGGAATACCATAATCTATCCGAATATTAACCAAATTTCCCAAGGGCATTTGCAAACCCAATCCTACTGCTGCCAAAGTATTAGGACTAGAGTTAGCATTTCCAGAACTATTCCATACTGTCCCCGCATCAATAAAGGGAATTAAAAATATCGTGGTGGGCATTTCGGGAATGCGAATCACTGGCAGCCGAACTTCGGCGGTGAGCAATGCTCCGTTATCAGCCAACAGCACATCTTGACGATAGCCCCTAATCGTACTTTGACCACCAATGCCATACTGTTCAATAGCTAATAAAGACCGATCGGCTATTTGGATATCACCTCTCACCAGAAATAAGGTTTCCGGAGCCAGCAATCGCACCCATTGGGCTTGCCCCCGCCAACTAACAAAACGACTGTCTGGGGAAATAGAATTAATGGTGGAATTTAAGGCATCTAAGCCAATGCTGAATTGAGAACGGGCAGCAAAGACTTCTGTGGCTCCCCGTTGGGTATATTCTTGAAAAAATCGTAGGGCGGATACGCGGGTGCTACCGTTGTTGTCTGCGCCAGTTGACAGGGGAAAAGGAATTTCGAGCAGAGTGGTATTACTTTCTCGCCGAGAAGCAGTGATTCCCAGGGCAAATTCTTCGGAGGGAGTTTGAGCAATGGGTTGGCGCAGACTGATATCGTAGTAGCGGGAATAAGCTTGAATATTAATCAGGTTGAAGGGGCTTTCAATGACGCGGCTGGGAGTTTGACCATAAATGAAACTGAGAGTGCCGTTGTAGGGATTAATGGGGATGGTGTAGTTGGTATCAAAACCGCCGCTGCCGTCGGTGTTGTTGGTAGTAAAGCTGAAACTATCCCCCAATCCGGTGACGTTGCCTTCGCGGAAGGTACTGCCGCGCCGAAATTCGCCGACGCTGGGGGATCTGTCGTTGCTGGCAAAGGCTTGTAGGGTAGCAGTTTTAGCTTCTGTCACCTGGACTGTGAGCAAGTTGACACCGGGAGTAGCCCCCGCTGAAAGTTCGGCAGAGATGTTGGCAATTAGGGGGTCGAGTTGCAGCAGGCGCAAGGCTTCTAGGAGCCGGGGAACGTTGAGAGGGGGGTCAGTGGCGATCGCCAATCGCGAGCGAATATAACCAGGATCTAATCGTTGGGTATTCAGAATTTTAATATCTTCTAGTCTGCCCTCAACCACTCGAATGGTAATTTTTCCCCCTTCAAAGGGTTGGGGGGGAATTAAAGCGCCAGTGGTCACATAGCCGCGATCGATATAAAATTTACTAATGGCAGAACGAGCTTCTAAAAGTTCGGCAAAGGTGAGGGGGCGATTGGTAAATTCTTTCAGGACATTAGCTAATTCTTCGGAAGTGAAGGCGGTATTCCCCTCAAAATCAAACTGCCTGACCCTAATTGTGTCCTGAAGTTGACCAGGATGCAATTCTGGGTTGGTAGAGGGGATAAGTTGTTCGGGGGGAGGTAGTACCGGAGGAGTTGGGGTAGGTTGGGGAGTGGGAAAGGGAGTAGGACTAGGAGTGGGAAAGGGAATTGGATTTGAGATTGGGGTTGGGGCTGGGGTTGGGGCGAGCGGCAATTGAGCCAGTTCAGTTGGGCTGAGGTTGGGTTGGGGAGTTATCCGCTCCGCAATTAATGGCTGAGGATGGGGAAGTTGAGACGCTGTGGCAGCATTAGCTAGGCCAAAAATAGCTGATAGGGCGACAATACTGGCTAACTTCATTGATTTTCCCTCCTCTTTTCCTACAGCTCCCATATAGGGCTTGCTGAATCATTTGGTAGAAATCTGTAGGGGTAGCGCCCCCTGTGCCTACCCCGTTAAATCGGGGCAACCACGGGGGGATTGCCCCTACCGGAGTGCATCGACTCATTCAGACGCACTATAGCGATCGCATCTGAATCGCTAAAGTCTAACATTGGCAGAGTTGGTATCAACCCTAAATAGCAATTTCTAATTGAAAAATAGAGCCAATTGAATTAATTGTATAAAGTCCTAAAATTGCATAAATTATGGCTTTTCAAGAGGATAAGGAAAATGGGGAATTTTGAGCTATAGCGGTTCTCAAATAGATGAGGTAGGAAAACTGATTGAGAAGGGGAGGCGATCGCCTCCCCTTTGCACTTTAACTAATTTAGCTGGGTGGTTAAACCAAATTTACTAATCCCGTATCTAGATCGTAGCGACCGGAAACAATTTTTAGCTTGCCGTCGGCAATACGTTTCTTCAAAATTGTTGAAATTTCTGGCAATCTGGCGGCTTGATATTTGGCATTGGCAATTACGGAATCATCCACCAGTTTTTTGTCCAGTGGCTCCTTAATTTTGCCAGGAAACTTAGCTATAACTGGCGCGATCGCAGGTTTAATTGGTTCCACAAAATAGCTAATGCTGCCGGGGAGCGCTTCCCCTTGAATTGCGGCTTTGACAGCCCCACAACTCTCATGTCCTAAAACTACAATTACGCTGGCTCCTAATACTTCGGTGCCATATTCCAAACTGCCCACAGATTCAGGACTGACAATATTACCTGCAACCCGAACCACAAATAAATCTCCAATCCCTTGATCGAAGACAATTTCATCGGGTACGCGGGAATCGGCACAACCAAGAATAACCGCAAAAGGTGCTTGAGTGGGAGATGTTTCATCCCGACGCGCTTGATCCTGGCGAGGATGTTCGGGTTTTCCTTTGGCAAAGCGCTGATTCCCGTCTTGCAATTTTTTCAGCGCTTCGCTGGAATTGAGTTGAGTTCCTGTTGGAGAGTGTGTGTCAGCGGCGGCAACTGGTAGGGGGACAACGCTCCACATAGCTCCACCAGTTGCGGCAGTGACAGCGGCACCCGCTCCTCCGATGCCTAGAATCTTTAAAAGGTCACGTCGTCCAAGAAATCCATTAATTCGACTCATAATTTTGGGCTGATTAAAGTTTGGGTAGAATTACTCAGGTGAGAATTTTGAAGATCGATCCTTTCGCGGAAGGCGATCGCCCTAAATAATATATTATTTCTTCCCAAGAAAACAGAAATTTTAATCTTTGGTTCAATTAAAATTGATAAATTTTAATCCTAGTTAAAAATCAACTTGAATTTTGACAATTCAATCCCAGATCAACCTTCTAGTTTTTTGGTAGGAGCTTGACACTCCCTGGCCTAAAGGCACGGGGATTCCTGATTCAGCGAGACAGCTTACCAGCCAGACTTGCATCTAACTGACAGAGGCTGAACTCTCCCCAGGCGTTAATTTGGGTATGCCCTACCCTATTTAATCCCATCGCCAAGATATTTAAAGCCGCATTGTGGTCGCGGTCTAACACCGTACCGCAATGACTACATTGATGAGTGCGTTCGCTCAGGGTTTTCTGGACTACTGTTCCACAAGATGAGCAATTCTGGCTGGTATATTGTGGCGGTACGGCAACTGTTACCTTACCAAATACCTTACCAAAATACTCAATCCAGTCTCGAAACATTGACCAACTCGCATCGCTAATAGACTTAGCTAATTTATGATTCTTGACCATGTTCCGCACTTGCAGATCTTCGTAGGCAATCAGGTCGTTAGACCGAAC
>CAKZHE010000267.1 GCA_936920195.1 uncultured cyanobacterium
CTAGATGGAGACACAGAAACTGCATGAACAAAAAGCCCCTAAAAAGGCACAAAGTCAACAGCCTAGGCTCTGCCTCGTATGAGCGCCAAGCGAGGCAGAGCCTCTGGATATCTGTTCCCAGGCTCTGCCTGGGAACCAGTCAAAGTATCCAAGCCGTATCCAAAAAACAGGTAAGCTAAGTTGTATCCCGTAAAACGAACGATTAAAAGCGCTGAAAATACCGGATTGAACGGAGAGGCAGGGATTTGAACCCTGGAGGAGGCAAAAACCCCCTAACAGATTAGCAATCTGGGCTTGCGATCGCCGAACTACTTACCGTAAAAGGGCTTTGGGTTTATATCAGTTGAGCTTCCCTAAATATTCCCCACACTATGCAAAGAAGGGTTGGCAATATTGCCAACCCTTCTTTGCTAAAATTTCCTTGAAGCCAGAGATTCTTTCTCTCGGTTTCGAGGTTTTTCGCCCCTGGCAGATTCTGTCAGGGGTTTTACTTTTCGCCAGCATCAGCCTCTGTAGCTCGCTTGACTATCTGCTCAATCAAGTTACTGAGCGATCGCCCTTCCCGCTTGGCTTGCTCGGCTAGCTTGTCTTTGATGGCTGGATCTAGATAAATGGTGACTTTGGCTTTTTCAGTCGGCATACAGAGGGGCGATAGCGCTAGCGCGAGCTTCGCTGCTAAGATACTGTTAAGGTGCGGCACAGTACCGCACCGATGAACTAACAGGGCGTGACCCCTGCTAGTTCTGCCCAGCCCTACATCTGAAATCCGCAGGGAGGACAATACTATCATGCACCCAATTGAATTAATGCGAAAGCACCATCGCTCGTACCTTTGGCTAGCAGAACAAATGGGATTGACGGAAGCTGCCGTGCGTCGGTGGGCTTTTAATGAAAAGGCTTCCAATCGTCGGAATCCGCCACAAATGGCGTTTATATTGGCAGGCAAAATTGATCTGGAACTACAGCAACAATCCGCCTAACGAAGTTAGTGACATTGTTAGTAACACTGGCTCTACCCCCGCCCCATGCGGGGTTTTTTAATTATTAGTAATCGGACATTCCCGTTATGTGTCCGCTGCAACGAGGGAATGGGTATTTCAGGGTTTGGTTTAGCTAATTGTTGCCAGAAAACCGCTGAAATGACGAAATTATTCCACTCGATATGTGTCTAAAGCCAGCCCAGGTTCAGCGCCTGTATAGTCTCACGGAGGAAATTAATTTTTAATGTATGTCCGCGTCGAGCCGGATTCTCTAAGGCAGATCTACGAGGAATCGCTAGGAAGGACAATTTGCGATCGCCAGTGGCGGCGAGTTCGCCACGATCTACTCGCGTACCAAGATACGCCGCAGAAAAGGATCGATATTCAAGATGCCGCGAGGTTGAGAAAGTTGAACCCGCGATCGCAGATTACGCTCCAGGTAGTTAGGCGTTACCAAAAATACGCTGATTGCTTCTTAAATTTGTTCTGTAGTGGAGATGAACTGCTGGAGGGATTTAAAAGGGTCTTTAGTAAGATGCCGTCAATAAATACCATTCGTCGTTGGGGGCATGAAATAGAGAATCCCTTTGGTTACAGCCAGCTTTATGAACCAGAAGATGTGCGGGTGTGGATTGCGAAGATCAGCAGCCAGACAAATTTTCCACTGGCTACATCTCCGCCAAAAATTAAATTCTAGGAGAGTAGGATGGATCGATTAATTGATGAGTTAGCCGCCAAAAACATTGAGATGTCGGCGGCAGAGATCAGGAGCGTTTTGGGGGATCAAGATTTTGATCCAACAAGATTGACTGCTGCACAGATAAAATCGACAGCTAATCAGATCGTCAAAATAGTTAATGCCGAAAAGTCTGCTTTAGCTACCAGTGCCGGGAAAAAGAAGGGCGCTGGCGGTATTAGAAAAGCCGATCAAAACCTCCCTACGTCTAGCAGGGGAGAAAGAATAGGCACAGAGGCGGAAAATGTTAGGAAAAAAGCCCAAGGTATTGCCGCTGAAATTGACTCAGAAAGGGCAGCAATATTGCAGGGAATAGACGCTATCTCCGAAGATCATTCTGAGGAGACGGCAAATCAGGCGATCGCAATCATGGCTGGAACCAACGAGAGAGCAATCAGGAAAATTGGTGAAAAAGCAGCCAGTTTCAAGGGCGATCCTGAGCAATTTCGCCAAATCGGTGAGGGAATCGGCCTTGCTGTATTCGGACTTGGCTAAAGTCCTAGCTCCCGACAGTTGGGCGATCTGGTTATTAGCAGTTAGTTTCAGTGTGCTAACTATTCTCGCTCTTGGTTTTTTAATGGTTTTTATGCACGCCAAATACTTGCCCCATGAACGAAGCGTCTCTAGCCCTGCCGCAATATCTCCAGCCCCACGAAAAGCTGAATAGAGTCAGGCTTTCTGTTAAGCCTAAAACGGGAGAAATTGAGCTTGAATTTTCAGGAGATTGTCAACACGCAATTTATCAAGTTGTTCAACTGCATGAAGCCCTGACAACTATAAAAGCTAAACCTATTGAGGGAGGTCGAAAAATGGGAGGTCGCAACATATCATTCTATATCCAGATAGTTTTGGTAGTGGGTCTTCTGTTAGTTGGCGCAAGGGTAGTGTTTTTAGGGCTTTTCTCTACGCAACTGCAACCGGGCGAAGTCACTACTTGCCAGAAAAGTTTGAAAAAATGAAGGATGAACAACCAGTCAGAATTTTAGTGAACAAAGATGGATTAGAGATTGATGGCAGGGCTGCGCCAGAGATTATTTATGCGGCAATGGCAGCGCATGAATTAGCGGTTCATGCCGATAAAGTTGCGGCGGATAAAGATCTGAAGGCTTCTCGGCTAGAGAGTCTAACGAATTTGCTAATGCCCTTTGCTGTTGGGGGCGCGATCGCGTTACTTCTGTTTCTAGGGAGCCTCGCGATGAAGTTGGTCTTCCCTGCAACATCTCAGCCAGTGCAATCTCAACAGAGATAAGACTTTCTCGATCGCCAAATCATTGAATTATTAGGAGAAATCTGATGGCAGGATTGATGACACTTTTTACAGGATTAGGTAAAAACGTCAGCGTAGACACTGGGGCTGAACCAACAAGACTAGCCCTTGATTCAGACAGAAATGTTGTTGTCAGGGCTTCTAGATTGCCAGAAAGAACGAATACATTGGAGGTTCAGTGCGCCAAAGTGGAAGCGAAGGAACTAAAGGCGCAATCAGAACTTTTTGCTGAGTTATCTGAGGCCAGAAAATCCCTGCTTGATTCCGCTGTCAATATCCAAGGCGTGAAAACAAAACACGCCATTTATGCAATGAAAAAAGGGCATAAATGGCTAAAAAATCAAGCCGCAGTTGTTGAGGCAGCCGCCCGATTTGATTTCCTAGGCAGTTCCGAGAAAAAGGCAACGGCAGGATATCTAGGGGAGTACGATCGCGAGATGGAAAAACTAGGTGTTTGGTAGTTCCAGCCCTGCGTAGGAGCCGATCTGTCAGCAGAGTTTATGCTCATAGATCCTGTTGGCAGGTCGGATGCTAGATATTGATTTCTCGGTAGGAGGTTTTGATGGGTACAGCAACGCAGCTTTTTTCTGGCATCAAAAATTTAATTTTGGCGATCGCCTTAATCTCTTTAGGGTGGCAGCTACGGGGAGGCTTCGACAGCACAGTGGCTCCGATGTTAAAAGCCAAGAATTCTCTTGATGGCATTCTAGCTCCAGTTACGAAGCTTTTTGAGGGCGGCAAGTAATGGCTGCAAAGTTTGAGTTGTTGGCAAATATTGGGTATGCAGTAGTAGCGGCTATTTCAATAATGATTTTAGCTTTCGTGGGAGCCGCCTACCCGATTGCTAGGCTAGGAGCTTTTTGTATCGGTCTGTTTTGCCTTTTAATGATCTGGGTTGTTGGTGGATTTAACGTGGCGGGGCTTTATCGGCAGGGAGAAAAAGAGCGGTGCTGGCAACTTGGTCTTGCCCCATCTCTTCTGCTGACGATGATTTTCCTACTCCTGTGCGTTATTGGTATTTGGATAGCGATCGCGAAATGATTAATTCAGAAGCTTTTGAGCGGGCTATTGTTCAAAATAGAATAGTTCTTTTGCTACTGGGATTGTCCTGCTCGTCGTTTTTGCTAGCAACGATCTTAATCCCATCTCTGCTAGATAAAGAAGTTAAGTTAGCATTTTTGCTAATCGCTGATGGGTTGGCAGTGGCTTTCGCTGGGTTAGCCAAAAGCATGGGTTCTAAGGAAGCCTTGTATGAGATACTTCGGAACAAAGATAAGCAAAGAATCAGCAATCGATTGGCGCATGAAATGGCGCTAGAAAAATCGATGGCTAGAGTTAATGCTGAGTTGGAGTTAGCCGGAGAAATTGCCAGTTTACCTGAAAATCAGCACGGCAGATGGACGGAGATATTTAGTCTTCATGGGATGATTGCGCCGCCAACTGTCGCACCCTCGGATGATTCTCCTGTGGAGCCAGAGCCTATTACAGTAGCGAACCATTCTCTGAATTTGGGGGAGCTTGAGCCTAGGCTGTTGACTTTGTGCCTTTTTAGGGGCTTTTTGTTCATGCAGTTTCTGTGTCTCCATCTAGCTCCAGA
>CAKZHE010000268.1 GCA_936920195.1 uncultured cyanobacterium
AATGTCAGACGGGCTGATGCCCGCAATTGCTGTTCGACCTTAGAATCCCCGTGCCTTTAGGCCGGGGAGTATGTCAACTCACGCTCACCCGATCTACTCCTATGAGGTTTGAAAAAATCGATTAGCTCTATTTCGAGGTCAGCAGAGCGGGGTCAATCCCTGCCAAAGAGAGATTTTAGTATATGAGTAGATTTGAAACCTGGTTACAAAACCTGCTTCAACGGCGACTCTCCCCACTCGCTGGGGAAATTAGTTGAACACAAATCAAAAAACAAGCCTTCACAAACCAGTAAATTCCTACTGGTTTTTTATTCAGTGGCAGCAGCGATCGCGATAGGTCAAGCTCCCGCGCTTAACTATTTCCAGACTGTTGCCGCAGCCGTCATCAATGGTGACAGCGGTTTGCTGAGATGGAGCCGTTTTGAAAGGTAGGACGGGCTTGCTGTAGGCTGGGGCAGTCTTACTGCTAAAACCTTTGGTTGCTTGTTTCGGTACTGGCATAGGGGATAAGCACTGAATAGTAGGTGGCGGTTGGGGGTAGAACTAAGTGATATTCCTGCTGGGTATCAGGATCGTACAGGCGAGTAAGTCCACCCCGCGCCACGATCAGTATCCCCGCCCATAACCCGCCACTTTGGGGATGGCAATAGACGGCGATCGCTCGCTTGGATACCAGCAGTTCGATCATTAGACTGGGACTGGTGGGGTGGTAGTGGTTGCCCCGCTGAATTCAAACGAGATATCGTTACCGACAAAGCCATCGGCGGGGCTGGGTTTGGGCAGATCGACAATAATCGCTTTGCCAGAGATGATTTCGCCTTTGCTGTAAGCCTCGCTGGGAGGTTCGTATTCCAGCGTTACCCAGATCGACTGCCGAGCCTCTGCCGCCGCTTCGCAGATCCGCGCCCCGGCATTCTTCCAGTACCAGTGACCGGGTGCTTTCAGACTGCTGGACTTGGTGGTAGATTTGACCTGCTTCTCCCCGTCCGTATTCAGCGTGGTGACATCCTTGGTAGCGAACTTCCGATCCAAATCCACTGCCGAGCGATCGTAGACCTCCGAGGGGAAAGCCGCTGTGCTGGTACTGGGAATGGCTTCTGCCAGAGCAGCAACAGTAATGCTGGTGTTGCCTGAACCTGCTGGGGTCGCGTCAGCTCTTGTTGTGTAACCCTGCGTGGGCTGCCTCTCAATTTTTGATTTTGTTCCCATAATCGCGCTCTAAGCTTTGCCCTGAGTTTCACCAGTGCAGAGCTTAGAGCGGTAATTCTGTTCTACCGGGGAGCCTCGTAGGTATTACGAAAGTGGGAAAATTCAATTGTCCTAGTTTCAATATTGCCGATGCTTTTGTCTGGCAATACGCGGGGGCTAATGGTAACTTTAGAGCCTAATAGGGGTGCAATTAACCCCAGCGCTTGATTTGTATCCTTACTTGCATCCCACTGCTTGAGGGTGATTTGAGTCTTTTCCTCCCAGAAAGATCCGCTGCCGCATAATGGCGCGATCGCCACTTCTGAGTCAGCGGTGATGACGATTTCTAGCCCTTCTACCGCCGTGTTTGGTGGGGGAAAAGCAGGACTCGCGGCGATCGCAGGGTTCGTCCATCGGAACTCTGCCCTGTCTTGCCTGCTCTCTGGTGTAAACCGTCACCTGCTTACCCCCAACGCTGGTAGTGGTGGGAGGTTTACCGCCGCCAGTATTTTTGTTGACTGGTTCAAATAGATATCCCAGGCTGCCTTGGCGGAATTCTGCCATTTTCTCGCTGAGGGTTTTGGGCTTGCCAGTTTCGGGGTTGAGTTCTATCTCGCCAGTAAGATTGAGAACGCGAACAGCGCCATCTTCCAACTTCAGTCGGGGTCTGATGACTGCCAGGAGCGCATCTACGGGAGCGATGTTTTCGCCTTCATTTTCCAGTTTGTATTCTAGGCGCTTGCCCCCGGATTCAAAAAAGGCGTTTTTGATCTGGGTTTCAATTTTGAGCGATTCCAGTTGAGCCTGGGTTTCTTGGGCGGTTTTGCGAGCGGTATCTGCCTCGGCCTGATACCGCTGCTTGGCCTCGTCAAATTGCTTTTTCTTGATTAGGTCAGCTTCTTCTCTGGAAGCTTGCTCTGCCAGTAGTTTTTGATATTTGTCGGGATCGACAGCTTTATAGCCCTCTAGCTGTTTTTCTAATTCTGTTAGCTTGGTTTGACTCTCTTTGAAAGCTTGCTCGGTCTTCTGACGGGCTTGGCGCTCCGTTTCTATGTCGGCGAGTAACTTGGTTACATCCGCTTCTGGCGGCTTTGACTGGTCGGCTGGCTTGTCTTCTAACTCTGGGGGCATAATCGGTATTTGGTGATTATTTGTCAGCAGTATCACCACCAGCCCATGTCAGAATCGACCAACCCCAATTTACCTTCCTACAGATGCCCTGCTTATCAAAAAATGTCGCCCAAGTGGGAATTTTGCCATGATATGTTTGAGGGGCGAGGCACTTGGCTAGAGCCGAGCGTAGCTGGGTTTAGGGTGGCAGATCCGGTTAAGGCGATGCGGTATTTGCCCCAAGAAAGCAAGGAGCCAGACGAAGAGTATTTGAAGCGCCTGGGGCGGAGTTATTTCGACCGCCGCTTTCGCACCGCGATTGAATCCTTTGCTGGGTTTTTGGGGAGCTTTTCCCTAGTGGATGTTCACCCCAGTATTGTCGCCGCCCTGCAAGACATCGATCTGGCTGGCAACAGTTTGGAGGTGTTTCTCCATGCCGCTGATGAGAAAGCATTGATCTACGAGCATTGCTTCATCTTGGTGGAGTTCCCCCGCCGTCCAGTGAATGAAGAGGCTGACGCAATCGCCAACAACGCTTTAGCCGAAAAGCAGATGAATTTACGCCCTTACTTGGTACTGGTGGACTGCCGAGACGTGATTAACTGGAAATTAGCCCCAGACAATAAGACTTTGGTGCAAGTAACCATCCGAGAAATGGCGACGGTTGAGGACGGGCGGTACGGATCTAAAGATGTGGAGCGATATAGAGTATTGAGGCCGGGGGAATTTGAGATCTGGGAAGAAAGGGAAGACGAGGAACTATTTTTAGTCGAACAGGGCGAAATCAGCCTGCCCCAGATCCCGCTAGTGCCTTACACCGTTGTCCCTCGCGATACCAACCCATTCGGGGGAGAACCGCCGCTTTACGATTTGGCGGAAATGAATTTGCAACATTACCAAAAGTGCAGCGACAAGGACGAGATTATGCGGAAATGCAATCTGCCAGTCTTTGTGGTGAACGAGGCTACCCGCTCTAGCCCTGGTCTTGCCAAAAAAGACGATTCCTACCGCAACATCAGTTTAGGACCCAATTCTTGCCTGTGGAACGTTAGCGCTAGTTTCGTCGAACCCAGTGGTAGCGCCCTGTCCGCTACTCAGAGCGATATCCAAAGCTTAGAGCAGGCGATGGATAGGCGATCGCTCCACTTCCTGTCCGGCAATGATTTTCAACGCACCGCTACCGAGATCGCCACCTTTAGCGCCCCAGTGCAGGCCAATTTAGGGGGAATGGCGAGGGCAAAGCAAAGTGCCGTGCAGCGCTGTTTTGAATTTTGGGTGGCTTGGATGAACGCCCCTGGTACTGGCGGGGGCATCAGCGTAGACGACAAGATTTTGCAATCAGCAATTGAGTCCGCCCAAACCGGACAATTATTTATATTAAGGGAGAAGGGCGATTTGTCCCGGCGATCGCTCCTAGAACTGCTTAAGCGGGGCAAAATCCTCCCCCGCGACTGGGATGTTGATGCGGAAATTGCCGCCTTAGCTCAGGAACAAGCGGATAGGAACCAGCAGGCGGTTGATATGGCTAGGCAGCAAGCCAGTATTCAGGCTGGTGGGGGAATGGGATGAGCGATAGCCCTTTTGGTGACTTCTATAATGCCGAGCTTGAATTCGACGTACCGCTATCAGCGTCTGGAGTGGATCGATTTGGCGACCCCAAAATTACTACGCAGAAACTTTTGGTCAAAGCGTTGCTCAGAGAGGGTAAGATTGATGCCCGCAAAATGGAAGGAGTGGACAAATTTAGCGAGGCGAAGGTTGGCTATTTGGTAGAGCCAACGGAGATGCCGTCGAGTATTAGTTCTGGGGCGATCGCTAGGGCGAGAATTAAAAATGCTATCGGTAGAGATAAAGTCGGCACATTTGAACTGTTTTTAGACGATCAGAACCCATTTTTGATTGGGGCGAACATTCAAGGCTTAACAAAAATTAGCGGTATTTTCCGAGCTACTTGATCTGATGCAATCTTGCTATTATTTTAACGAATTTCAGCAGAAGTCCCACATCTCACTCTTAGGAGTGTGGGATGAATGCGAGTGGGTTGGCGACAGTCTCCCGATCAATGCGACAGCGAGAAAGGGAGACAGGTCGGAAACGAGCAAACTATTCAGCGGGTGATTCTTGCGCTTCAATATATTTTCTAAGCATCGAAACTGTAACACCACCACAACTAGCGACAAAATACGATCCACTCCAATAGAAACAAAATCATTTTTCATAATTTTCTGTAACTATATCTAAATCAGTGTATACTAAAAACATAACGCCCATTAAGTCGAATAAGTGAGAATATCCTACCAGTACCGATTAAAGCCAACTAAAAAGCAAGCTGAAATTATCGACAACACATTAGATATGCTGCGTTGCC
>CAKZHE010000269.1 GCA_936920195.1 uncultured cyanobacterium
CAGTTCAGTTAACTAAGTTCGTAGTTGGGCTTTAGCCCTCTCCGGATTAGGGCTAAAGCCCAACTACGAACTTTTGCCTTCTTTTATTTGTGACCAGCTACTAACTAACTGAACCGTATTGGGTTAAAAATTAGTAGTTTGAGTTGATGTTCAGCGATCGCATTTTGTCATTCAGGATGCACGATCGCCAATTGCAGTCGGACAGTTCATTGTCATTATGCGATCGCTGGCTTCAAACTGGTGAGAATATCCTCACTTCTGATACCTCCAGCAATGAGTGCTTGGGTTAGACTTTCCTCAAAGTTGTCTTCTTCGATGATGATTTTATTCTCAACTAAACGAGCATGAAATAGAATTGTGTCAATCCATCGCTGTTTATCCCACCCAGTAGCCAGAACCAGAAAGTGACCGGAATCGATGTCGCAGACGGGATAAAGCTTGATTGCCTGCAAGCGAGGCTGGTCGATTGTGGCAGCTTGCACAGTCTTTTTAAGGATGTCTGTATAGTTTAATGTGCGATCCATTGGAGAATTGCCTCCTGACTTGGTTCGTAGACTATTAAGTTGATTTTATTACGTTGGACAGCTGACTGAAACATGACTTACGCAACTGGCACAAAGCTATCCCTAAATTTAATCACCCAGAAAATCGCTCTAAGCCAAGGTCATAGGTGCTTCTGGGCGTTTTAACTGCTCCTTAAGATAGTCATAGAGCAAACTATGCTTAATCTGAGTCAATTCCCTGTCTGCCAACTCCCGGTATCTGTGCCAGTTGCTTAAGTCCTGTTGTAAAAACTATTGACAAAGCAAAACAGTTCGTTTAAGCTAGTGAAACTTACATACTCTTGGCATTCTAACCAAGCCACACTATGCTAGACACAATAACAAAAGGCATTCCAGGATTATTTAATTCTTTGGGTAATTTTTTCACTAAGGATGCTGAAATTAACACGCTAAAAGGCAAATTGAGTGATAAAGAGACAATAATAGAAGATCAAAAAAAAGAGAAAGAAAAACTTATTTCGCGCATTAAATATCTTCAGGAGACACTGGACAACGCAAGTATTCCGTTTGAGGTTGACTTCACAATAATAGAGAATATGAGTAGATATAGTGAAAGTTATAAGCACTGTCAAGCAGCAGCAGCATGGGTAGATTTAAAAAAACATGATTGGGTAAAACAAATAAGAAATGTAAAGCTAGACGATTACAAGGAATATTTAAATTCGGAAAGTAAATTAAAAAGTTTTGAAGAAGACATTCTTCATTATCTGGAATTACTTGCAGACAGCCTGCGCGCCACAATGTTTCTAGACATTTCTGCCATTAAACCATCCATAAACTCCAATTCTTCTAAACTTCTTTATAAAAAAGTCTTAACTTATATCAGGAATATAGAGGAAGTTCAAGACATATCTCCTGTACAAGTTGCAAAGCTTAAAGAGTATTTGGATGCTATTATAGGGAATTTATAGAAACCGAAAACTTTTCTGAATTATATGTCTACAAAGTCAACATTATATAAACATATAAACATTAGCTTTGTAGGTCAAGGCTTATAAAGCATCAACTGTTATGGCTATAGCAGTTTTCGATCTAGTGAGGTACACTTCTAGGGGGGCGAATGGCATTCACCCCCCTATATAGCGTATAGATTGAAGATTTGCGTAAGTCCTACTCGTCTGAACCGTGATAAGGCCAATCTATATCAAGCCCACGTCCCTCTCCTTCCTTCAATACATCATGGAGGAAATCAAGTGCCTTACATAACAGGTTGTAAGCATCTCTCTTTGGACTCTCTGTTGCCACGGGTCTTATATCCCTCACATATCTTTGAATCTCTATTGCAAACTTTCGGAGATCGCTCATAAAAGATAAACTCCCATTTTTACCTGGTCATTCACCCCTTCTATTTCAAGACTCGACGCTCCGGACAATTTTGGAAAACGAAAAACACGGAGATCCGCGCTTTTGGTAGCGGAGATTTCGGTGGCGACTGCTTTCTCCTGGTTAGCTTTAGCTAAAGGGGCAGTTAAAACGCCCAGAAGCATCTATGACCTTGGTTTAGAGCAATTTTCTGGGTGATTAAATTTAGGGATAGCTTTGTGCCAGTTGCGTAAGTCCTGTTTAGTTGAATGGATTTCTATCTGGCAGGAGCCAGGTTGCGAGTAGAAAACCTTTTCCCTATTTTTTATTCCCCAACATAAACTGCTCAACAAAATCGGTATAAACCTCGCCTTTCAAAAACTCTGGATTTTCCAGAATCTTTTGGTGGAAGCTGAGGGTTGTAGGCAAACCAGTAATCGCGCATTCTCGCAATGCTCGCTTCATCCGCTTGATGGCGCTGGGACGGTCGGGACCCCAAACAATTAATTTACCAATTAGGGAATCGTAATAGGGGGGAATTTCATAATCGGTATAAACGTGGGAATCCATCCGCACACCAAAACCGCCAGGAGGTAAATAGGCACTAATTTTGCCGGGATTGGGACGAAAATTGCGGTCGGGGTCTTCGGCATTAATGCGGCATTCAATGGCATGACCTCGCAAAACCACTTCTTTTTGAGAAACCGATAATTTTTCTCCTTGGGCAACCCGAATTTGCTCCGCAATCAAATCTAGTCCGCAAATCATCTCGGTGACTGGGTGTTCAACTTGGATGCGCGTGTTCATTTCCATAAAGTAGAATTTCCCAGAAGCTGAAAGCAGGAATTCTACTGTTCCCGCACCCACATATTTAATGGATTTGGCTGCCATGACTGCGGCATGACCCATTTTATGGCGCAAACTTTCGCTGAGGGCGGGACTGGGGGCTTCTTCCAGTAACTTTTGGTGGCGGCGCTGGATGGAACAATCCCGCTCGCCTAAATGGATGACGTTGCCGTGGCTATCTGCCAAAATTTGAAATTCAATGTGGCGGGGACGTTCAACGAATTTCTCCATATATACGCCGGGATTGCCAAAAGCTGCTTCCGCTTCTCCTTGAGCAGCTTGGAAAAGTCGAGGGAGTTCGCTTTCATCTCGGACTAGCCGCATTCCCCGTCCACCACCGCCAGCAGTGGCTTTAATCATTACTGGATAGCCGATTTTGTGGGCTATCGCCAGGGCTTCTTGTTCGTCTTCTAGCAAGCCATCGCTGCCGGGAACCGTTGGCACTCCAGCTTTTTGCATGGTTTCTTTGGCGGTGGATTTATCTCCCATTGCTCGCATGGCTTCGGGAGAAGGGCCAATAAAGGTAATTTGATGGTCGGCACAGATTTCGGCAAAGCGCGCATTTTCCGCTAGAAAGCCATAGCCGGGATGAATGGCAGTGGCATTGTGGGTCAGAGCAGCGGAAATAATATTGGGAATATTGAGATAGCTTTTGCTACTGGAGGGTTCGCCAATACATACGGCTTCATCTGCCAGTTGGACGTGGAGCGCTTGGCGGTCAATGGTCGAGTGGACGGCGACGGTGGGAATGCCCATTTCTTCGCACGTCCTGATAATCCGCAGGGCAATTTCTCCTCGATTGGCAATCAAAATTTTTGAAAAACTCATTTCCTATCTTCTGCGCTCCCGTAGCCGTATTAGTAGAATAGACTTTTCTGGGAATCTCTGGAAGATTGTTGTTGGCGATCGCGTTTTTTGGTGCTACTATAGGTGAACTACGCGGATGTGGCGGAATTGGTATACGCGCACGCTTGAGGTGCGTGTGGTTTATCCATGCGAGTTCGAGTCTCGCCATCCGCATTTGTGAAAGGGTGTGGCAGGATTTATCCTGCCTAATCTCACCGATTAAGTTTAGGGTGATTTGCTATGTATAACATTCTTTTACACATCGAAAACCAATGTGGTTAGTAGAAGTATCAATTGCTTCTGGATATCTGGCAGCTGGACGATAACGAGCGCAGTAGTTAGGAGCGCAGAGAAAAGATCCTCCTTTGAGAACTTTACGAGGTTTTTGCATGGAAGGGGGTATCTGGCGATCGCAACTCTCTGTTTCGCTACCACCTCTGGGATTTTGGGGAATACAGCAAGACTTCGCAGGGTTTTCTGGATGCTTTTCCCGATACCAGTCATCTGTCCATTCCCAAACATTACCAATCATGTCATATAGTCCATAACCATTCGCAGGGTAAGAACCCACCGCTTCGGCTCCTGGTGGCACAGACTTAAGATTTTGCCAAGGAAACTGTCCTTGCCAAGTGTTCGCCATCGGCTTCCCTTGGGGCATAAATTCATTCCCCCAAGCAAATTCAGCCCCTTCCAAACCCCCCCGCGCTGCAAATTCCCACTGAGCCTCCGTTGGCACTTGTTTTCCTGCCCATAGAGCATAGGCAAGGACATCTTCATACACCACCTGTACCACGGGATGATGCTCTCTGCCCTTAATCGAACTTTCCGGCCCTTCAGGATGTCGCCAGTCCGCACCAGGAATATACTGCCACCAGCATAAAGTTCGAGGATCTACCGGGCGGTCTGGTTTAATAAATACCGCCGAACCTGCTACTAATTGTTCTGGGGTAGCATCAGGATAATCTTCGGCCTTTGGGGGTTTTTCCGCAAAGGTAACATAACCAGTTTCCTTGACAAATTTCTGGAATTGCTTATTAGTTACCAGATATTTATCAATCCAGAAACCGCTAACTGTTACGGTGTGAATTGGCCCTTCTTCCGGATACTTAGAATTTGCCGATCCCATTGCAAATGTCCCACCGGGAATCCAGATCATATCTTTTTGCGGTGGTCTGGTGGGTGGCGAAACTGATTTTTCGGGTTTGGAAGAAACTGAAGTCATAATTTTTTAACCTTTTCTTTAAATCACAAGCGGCTGAAATTATGTTGGTAGTGCGATCGCACCACCAACATCCCTCTCGGTTACTCTAATATGGCTACGCCTCCGCAATTCAGACAGGCATTGCAGCTTAATTAATCAGTAGCTAGGGCAGCTTTTCTCTCGCCTTCCGCAATTGCTTGCTTGACGAGATCGCTCAATGGGTTGGAATCGAGGTCAATGATCACCTTCGTAATTTGTCCGGTAAACTTGAAGGGCATTTTGTCAGCATAATCTTCCAAAATGGGCGTACCAGTATCCTCTCCCACATCCAGAGTTTCATCTACAGAGAATTGATTCGGCACCGTTTTCTCCACTACGCGATGAGCAACAACATTGTTATCCACCTCCAGAGTGAATTTTCCACGCCGACCAGTTTTAGGTGTGTCGTTTGGTTCTATTGGGTAGTTGTACTCAAATTTAACAACGATCGTGTGGGAACCGGGAGCAAGCGCCTCTCCTGAGATTCGCAAGCTGTCCTCTTGCTGTTGCGTCCGCTTATAAGCCCACACTGGCTTGTTATCAAGCACCACCAGTCCCCATCCCGCAAAGCGTCCTCCCTGGGTAATGATTGTTCCTTCGACTCCACCCTCCGGCACAACTATGTGAGCTGTAATTTCATACGATGTATTTCTGATTACTGGAGCCGCCCCCTCCGGTATTCGAGTAATACCGTTACAATACTCGAAGCGGGTTCGGCCTTTGGTGATACTGGGGCGTTCGGGGGCAGCATCAATCGTGGCTTGCGGACTGAAGTTGAGGGGCAAGACTTGGTTCTTCTGCGCCTCTTCCCACCACAGGGCTTGCAGTGCCGTAAGCTTATCACCATAGGCGGGGTCAGTAGCAAGATTTTTGGCCTGGGTGAAGTCATTGTCAAGGTTATAGAGTTCCCAGTCAAAATCTTCAATCTTTATTCCTACAGGTTCTGGTTCCCAAGCAAAGACCAGGGGCGTAGTGCAAGCCAGCCAGCTACCATCTGCATCTATATGGTAGATACTGCGATTGCCATACATCTCGAAATACTGGGTTTTTCTATTCCCCTCTACCGTTGGACTGTCCCAGGTATAGTTCATCGGGACTCCATCAAGGGGTTTTTGAGCAACACCATTTAATTCCATAACTGGGTATTTGATTCCAGCAGCTTCAAAAATTGTGGGGGCGATGTCAATCACGTGGTGGAACTGGCTGCGGATGCTCCCCATATCCGTGATCCGAGTTGGCCAACTCATCACCATCCCATTACGCATACCACCAAAGTGACTGGCATAACGCTTTGTCCACTGCATGGGTGAATTCATTGCCCAACTCCAGGGAACCGGGAAGTGGTTGTAGTGCATTGGTCCACCCAGTTGGTCTTGGATGGAACACAGGTAGTCTAGGGTTTCCGTCTCTCCATTGCCGAGAACAGCCAGTTCGTTGGCTGTGCCTTGCAAAGTCCCTTCCGCACTGCCACCGTTGTCTCCCATAATGTAGATAATCAAGGTATTGTCCAGTTGTCCGGTCTGCTCAACCGCATCAATTACCCGACCGATATTATAATCGGTGTAGGCGAGGTAAGCGACGTAAACCTCCATCATCCGGCAGTAGAGTTCCTTCTCGCGATCTGAGCATAATTCCCAGGACGGCAGATTATCGGGACGGGGTGTTAGTTCTGCATCGGAGGGGATTATCCCCATATCTTTCTGTTTCTGCCAGGTGCGCGATCGCTGCTCATCCCATCCGTGGTTAAACTGACCTTTGAACTTATCGATCCATTCTTGGGGAACATGATGGGGGGCGTGGGTAGCTCCGGGAACGTAGTAGAGGAAAAAGGGCTTGTCTGGATCTAGGGAATTTTGTTGCTGGAGCCAGTGAATTGCTTGGTCGGCTAAGTCAGCATCTAAATGATAATCTGGCTTGTCTAGGTGTGGCTCAATGGGGGTTGTGCCTTCGTATATTGCCGGGGCCCACTGGTTGCAGTCGCCGCCAATGAAGCCATAAAAATATTCAAATCCCAAACCCGTAGGCCACAAATCGAAAGGGCCAACGGCACTCGATTGCCAAGCAGGTACGTTATGGTTCTTGCCAAACCAGGAAGTGTTGTAACCATTTTGGCGGAGGATTTCAGCTACTGTGCCACAGCTTTTGGACATGACGGTGTTGTAACCAGGATAACCAAGACTGCGTTCCATGATGATGCCAGTATTGGCATTGTGGGGGTTGCGCCCGGTGATCAGAGCCGCGCGGGTGGGGGAACACAAGGACGTCGTGTGGAAGCGGTTGTATTTAAGTCCCCTTTCGGCAAGCTTGTCAAAGGTGGGAGTGGGGATGGGGCCGCCGAAGGTACTGCTGGCTCCGAAGCCCACATCATCGGTCATGATCAGGAGGATGTTGGGAGACCCGGCTGGGGCTTCGTAAGGCTGCGGAAAATCCGATTCTGATGTTTCAGTGGTGGGACGGATTTTGCCGTTAAATTCTGGTTCTGGGTAGGGGAGAACGTTGGGAGTTTCTGTCGTACTTTCGTTTAGTCGCTGCGGCAGTCCGCCTTCTGGGATTGGGGGAATTTGTTCGCCCATGAGTATTTTATTCCTGTTAGTTAGGTAACGCAATTTCTTAGTTGCGTCTTGATAACGCCATTGTGCAACTATGTGAGGATCGCGAATATTCCAAAATTCCAACTTTTCTAGAGGTAGATAAACGCCATTAGCGGCGGTATAATCTACCTAGTCTCACGAATGCTCATTCAAGCTAATGTTTGCTTGATTTTACTTAGCTAGTCTGACTTTCTATCCTATGTCCATCATCTCTAATCCCGGCTCTGCCATTGAGCCTGTCGTCATCACTCGCCAGTTTGATGATATTGATGCCTGTGCGAAAGCAATCCAACCATTAAATGTCACTGCCAATCAGTTAACCCCAGGTCTTTTTATGGGAAAGATTAATTTTGCCGATTTTAGGGGGTTAAAGTTTATCCATGTTACCCATAATCAAGCTGTGACATTTAAAAGTTCAAAGTCTCCTGATGAAGTGAGATTTTCGACTCTGTTTAAAAATAATCAGACAGAGGTGCTGGCTCATGGTTGTCCGCTAAAAAAACACGATCTATTTGGTTTTGATCCCACCAGGGAATCCGATATTATTGCAGGACAAGACACTCATATAGTTATAGCTAGTCTTAATTTCCAAGTCTTCCAGTCTTTAGCCGCAGATATGGGATATGACTTGGGGCGAAAGTTTCTCCAGCAGAATTTAATCAGATTCCATCCGGTAACATTGCGATCGCTAAAAACTTATTATCAAGAAATTACTGAAATATTCCATCAGAAACCAGAATTCTTCAAGGAGTCCTCGATATCATCTCTGATTGGGGAAAATTTTTTACCCTTGTTGATTGATACGCTGGGAAAGCATACCCGAAAAAACCACCACATACCAAAACCATTCTGCCGTTATTCTATTGTCAAGAAAACTGAAGAAATTGCTAGATCATCTTTGGATAAACCTTTAAGCTTGAAACAAATATGCCAGGAATTAGCAACCAGTAGTAGTGCCTTATCTTATGGCTTTCAAGAGATTTTTGGTTTAAGTCCAATGGCTTATATTAAAATTCAGCGTCTCAATGGAGTGCGGCGGACTTTAAAAAATGCCGATCCTCAGACAACAATGGTCATGCGGATAGCTCATCAGTGGGGATTTTGGAGTGCCGGACATTTTACTAGAAATTACCAGGAAATGTTCGGTGAGTTGCCATCGGAGACGCTACGGAATTACAAGAACTGAGTAGCAAATTTCCTATTCCAATATCGCTCCTTTTAACTTGGCTCCTTCCCAATTAGCTCCAGTTAAATTGGTTTTAATTAAAGATGCCTGTTGCAAATCGGCTTGATAAAAATTGGCCTGACTCAAGTTAGCTTGATTGAGGTTGGCAAATCGCAAATCAGTGCTGCTAAAGTTGGTATAGGTTAAGTTAGCGGATTCAAAAACAGCCTTCATTAATTTGGCTCCCTCCCAATTCGCCCCGATTGCTGAAGCTTCTTTTAAAGAAGCTTCTCGCAGTTGAGCTTTAGTCAAGTCAGCACCGTTTAAATTGGCTTTGTCTAGATTTGCCCCATATAGATAAGCAAAATGTAGATTAGCCCCGGTGAGATCTGCTGCGGTTAAATTGGCGAGGGGGAATCCAGTATTAGTCAAATTAGCATTATTTAATTTAGCTCCACTGAAATCGGCACGATTGCAAGCCGCTCCCTTTAAATTTGCGCCTTGCAAGTCTGCGCCACTCAAGTTGGCAGTTTGGAGACTAGCATTGATTAAAATTGCTTGCTGAAGATTGGTTTTATTCAGAATTGCTCCTTTCAAATCCGCATCAACTAAATATGCTTGACTCAAATCGGCACTACTCAGATTGGCTCCATCTAAAACGGCAGTATCTAGATTGGCTTGCCCTAATTTCGCACTGCTCAGATTAGCCCCATTTAAGCGAACAATTTTCATCACTGCCTTGGTTAAATCGGCTCCGGCGAAGTTAGCAACAGCCGCATCAGCACTGGTTAAATTAACTTGCTGTAAATTGGCTCCGGCAAAGTTGGCAAAATTCAACTTGGCTTGTTCTAAGTTGGCATGGTTGAGTTGGACATTGGAAAAATCGGCAGCAAATAAATCGGCTCCTTGTAAATTCGCATTATCCAAATTGGCAGGAAGTTCGGAAGTTGCTGGCGGGGGAGTTTGACATTTTTCTGCCGTGGGATTGGGTTGGGGCAAACTATTGGTGATTGGTTTCAAACAGGCTTTAGGAGGTAGTACGCCACCCAATTTCGCTTCCCGTAAATTTGCGCCTTGGAGATTAGCGCCTTGCAATTGCGCTCCAGTTAAATCAGCCGCTGCTAATTGCGCTCCGGCTAAGTCCGCACCTGATAGTTTGGCTTCTCGGAGGTCGCATCTTAAGCAAATTTTGGTAGTTCGCAATTGTTCTAGATGTTCGGGATTGGCGGCAATGACGGGAGCAGCTAAACATATTATGGAACCAGTAATTAGTAAGAATAGGGGAGAGCGATCGCTCCAGCGCGATCGCCTAGCTTGATTTATTGTCATATCTACCATAAAATTAACTTTAAGAGCCGCGATATTGAATCCGATAAATTCGGCGATTGACTTCTTCCGTTAATAACAAACTCCCATCGGGCAGTACCAACAAACCCACAGGTCTACCCCAAGTTCTCGGTACGGTTGGCTCAATCAAAAACCCAGTCAAAAAGTCTTCATAATCACCTTGGGGTCGTCCTTTGGCATCAAAGGGAACAAAGACAATTTTATATCCCGTCCCTTGGTTACGATTCCAGGAACCGCGAAAAGCCACAAAAGCGCCGTGACGATATTTTTCGGGAAAGGTTTTGCCATGATAAAACCGCAATCCTAAAGCCGCAGAATGAGCTTGAAAAAGTACATCAGGAGTTTTGGTTTTAGCCGCCAAATCGGGACGCTTACTTTTACCATCCCATGATAGGTGACGGGGGTCGAGGAGATTTGGTGCCAAATAAGCGTAAGGCCAACCATAAAATTCTCCCGATTGAATCCGGGTAAAGTAGTCTGGCACTAAATTATCTCCCAATCCATCCCGTTCGTTAACGGTGGCGTAGAGTTCCCCGGTTTGGGGATGAAAGTCTAGTCCAACGGGATTTCGCAAACCAGAGGCAAAGGTTTGTGGTTGGGAGCCATCCAAATTCATCACTTGCACGGAGGCGCGGGGTAAGGATTCTTCATCAGCATTGGTTTCTGAACCGATGGAAACGTAGATTTTTTGACCATCAGGAGCGGCAATCACGTTGCGCGTCCAATGCTGGTTGTAGCCGCCAGGAGTCAGGGTAGCAATCTTTTGACCAATGCCAGTCAGTTGCTGTTGTTTTGGGGTGTAGGGGAAACGCAGCACCGCCCCAGTATTGCCGAGGAAAAAATAGCCTCCGGCAAAAGCCATGCCAAAGGGAATATCAAGGCCATTTTCTTGACTGGCGAAGGTTTGACGAACATCGGCAACACCGTCGCCGTCGCTATCCCGCAGCAACACAATCCGATTTTCGGGAGTTTCGGTCACTAATACGTCGCCAGTGGGGGTTAAAGCCAGCCAGCGAGGACGGTTGAGGTTATCGGCAAAGACGTTGACGGTAAATCCCGGCGGCACGCGCAGGGTGGGGTTATCGGGAATAGGGGCAACTTTGGGAGGTCGAACGGCGTTATCGCTGGCAAAGGGTGCGGGTAAGTCGGTAACGTTAATGCGGATGGATTGGGGAGTGAGGGGTTCAGTATTGATTGCTTGGTTAGGAGCAGGCGATCGCGCGATCGCCTGACTGCGCTTTTCTAAGGATACCTGAGTTGTGCTGCAAGCAGTTGCCAGCAGCAAGGAAAGTAGACCATACCAAAGTTTCATTGCTTCACAGTGAGAGAGGCAGAATCAGCTATTTTCCTCTACCCTACACTTTTTTGCCCATAAAAAGCCCCCAGCGCCGTAGCGTTGGGGGCGAATAATCAGGGTGCATCTACTATTCCTGATTTCCTGGGGATACTTGCCCAATCCGGAAAAATTTCACCCAGTTTCTGAGCGGTTAATTGGCTTTTTATAGCTTCGCGCCACATTCTGGACAGAAGTTATTGCTCGCCACATTTTTTGCGCCGCAACTATGACAGTGCAGCAATTCGACTGCTTCTAACTTACTGCGTTCGGGCAAACCGATCATTTGGGCATTGCTCTTGCCGGGAGCCACCATGGGATAGCAGTTTTCATCTCTGGTGACGATGATATCTAGTAAGTAGGGCGAATTAGCTGCTAACATTTCAGCGATCGCTGCTGATAATTCGGCGCGATCGCTCACTTGTCTACCTGGAATGCCATAGGCTTTGGCCAACATGATAAAATCGGGCATTCCCGCTTCCATATTGGAACAGGAATAACGTTCTCCATAGAAAGCTTCTTGCCACTGGCGCACCATCCCCTGCCAGCCATTATTCACAATCACAGTTTTGACATTAATCCCATATTGGGCTAGCGTTCCCAGTTCCTGAATATTCATCTGGATACTGGCATCTCCCGCAATGCAAATTACCTGTTCCTCTGGTAACGCTATTTTCACTCCCATTGCCGCCGGGAGGCCAAAACCCATTGTCCCTAAACCGCCGCTGGAAACCCACTGCCGAGGACCATTTTTGAGGAATTGGGCTGCCCACATTTGATGTTGTCCGACATCGGTGGTGTAGTAGGCGCGAGGGGATTGGCGGCCTACTTCCACAATTACCTCTTGGGGAGATAATTTATCTGGGTAGCGCGGTACTTCTAGGGGATATTCTTGTTTCCAGCCGTTAATCCGGTCTAACCAAGCTTGAGTTTGGTGGGATTCAGCAGTAGCACCCACTTCCCGACAGCGCCGCAACATATCTACCAATACTTGCCGCACGTCGCCCACAATTGGTACTTCTGGAGAGCGATTTTTCCCAACTTCGGCGGGGTCAATATCAATATGGATGACTTTGGCGCGGCTGGCAAATTCGTCTAATTTTCCCGTTACCCGGTCATCAAATCGCGCCCCGACTGCAATTAACAAATCGCACTCGCTGACGGCAAAGTTGGCGTAGGCAGCGCCGTGCATCCCCAACATTCCCAAGGAAAGGGGATGATATTCATCGAAGGCTCCTTTGCCCATCAGGGTAGTGGTGACGGGGATGCGGTACATTTCTGCCAGTTCCTGCAATTCGCTGTGGGCGCTGGCAGCGATCGCGCCTCCTCCCACATACAATAGGGGTTGGCGGGCTTGGCGGATCAAGTACACGGCTTGGTTAATTTGGCGGGGATTGCCTTTAACGGTGGGACGATATCCCGGCAGTTTCACCGAACCTGGTTCTACGGGCAGGTAATCAAATTCTTCTAAACCAACATCTTTAGGAATATCAATTAATACTGGTCCAGGCCGTCCGCTGCTGGCAATATGAAACGCTTCTGCCACTATCCGCGCCATATCTCTGGGATCGCGAACGACATAGGAATGTTTGACAATGGGCAGAGTAATCCCATAAATATCAGTTTCTTGAAAAGCATCGGAACCAATCGAGGCGCGACCGACTTGCCCTGTGACAACTACCATTGGAATGGAGTCCATGTGGGCGGTGGCAATGCCTGTAACCAGGTTTGTGGCTCCGGGACCAGAGGTGGCAAAACACACCCCTACTTGCCCCGTAGAGCGGGAATAAGCGTCGGCGGCATGGGCAGCGCCCTGCTCGTGGCGGACTAAAATATGCTGAATGCCGCCAGCAGCTTCAGCGCGATAAACTTCGTCATAAATGGGCAGAATTGCGCCGCCGGGATAGCCGAAGATGTGTTTAACTCCGTGACGACGCAAGCTGTCAATCAGGGCGTAGGCTCCACTGCGACGACTGCTGCTTGGAGTGGGGAATTCGATGTTAGGAAGGCTGGGAGACTGTACCATTAAAACCTCGTCGGAATAAGTTATTGGGAATTTTTAAGAAGTCTGTTTAGCAACGCTTTCAGAATCATTAACCGTAGGCCGATGCACTGCCAGCCAACACTAAAATCAGCTTTTTAGACCGAAATAGGCATTGCCCACCCTACAAGAAACTTTCAGATTGGAAATTATTATTTCACTTTAATAGTTGAGTAATTTCCTGTCTAGAGAGCGAAAAGACTAATTTTTTTTAAGATTTGTGGCAGATTTGGGCTGCCAGGGAGGGTAATTGAGTTACCCTGCTGTGATCTAGACTACATCTTCTAGGGCTTTTCGGGTACTCTTCCACGCCCAAATCCCCGATCCGGCAACGACAACACTCATGGCAAAAAGGACATTTTGCAAGCCAAAACGATCTGTCAGAGGGCCTGCGATCGCCAGAGGTGCGCTCAAGGCAATATTGACGGCATTATTTTGGAACCCGAACACTTTGCCCCGCATTGATTCTGGGGTTTTTTGGTGAATTAAGGTTTGCATCGGCACAGCAATTAGGGCGGCTCCCAATCCTACCAAGGCACTGAGCAGCAGTCCTAAGTCAAGGCGATTGGTAAAACTAAACACGCCTAGGACAAAAGCGATGCTGATAAAGCCGATTAAAGGTAGGGGTTTATTTTGCCAGCGATCGCCCCAATTTCCAAGCATTCCTGCGCCCAAAAGTAAACCCACCCCCGCCGCCGCCAACAAAAAGCCAAATTGGGTTTCTTTTAAGCCAATCTCTGTAGAGAGGGGAATCGCTAGCACTGTCAGCGCCGCAAAGGTGGAATAGAGAATAGTGAGTTGGAGCATCGCATCCCTAATCAGGCGCTGATTCCACAGGTAATTTAACCCGCTTTTAAAATCGCGCCAAGGGTTTTTGTTCAAGGATTGATAATTAGATTTAGGTTCTTTGAAGCCAATCATTTGCCCCAATATTGCCGCGAGGAAATATAGTCCTGCCACTAAGAATTCCTGAGCATACTCGCCTCCGATAAATTTAGCTACACTTAAGACTGGATCGCCAATGGCAAAGCCGACAATTAAGGAACCCATCATCGTCGTGGTAAATAGGGCATTGGCGGACATTAAATTTTCGGGTTTGACTAACATGGGAATGGCAGCTTGTTCGGCAGGGGCAAATATTTGGGTAATAGTAGATATTAAAAAAGTCATTACCAACAGCAACAGGAATTCCTTGGGCAGAAAGGGAATGGCTAGGGTTAAAATTCCTCGCAGCAAATCAGAAATAACCATGATCTGCTTCTTGGGAAAAATGTCTACAATCGCTCCGGCGAGAGAACCAAATAGAATGGCGGGTATAGTTAAAGAAATCATCACCGCCGAACGCATAGAATTTTCTAGAGCCGCTGGGGATCGGTAGGTTTCCAGCAGGGCAATTAATAGGACAAAAAAGACTTTATCGGCAACTTGAGAAACTACTTGTCCGCCCCACAACAACATAAAGGAGCGGTTTTTGATTAGGGCGGTAAATCCTTGTCCGGAAGGTAACAAAATATCGGCGGATAAATCTCCAGTCATGGATTCTGAAAGCTGATTGTCGGTGGGGGCAAGTTCTTCTGACAAGTTAGATGGGGTTGAATAAGCTGGGGAAATTGTCTGTAAAACTTCTAAGGCTGATGCGGCATTTTCAAAGCGATTTTTGGGTTCTGGTGCTACCATTGTTTCTAGCCAGTGAATGAAATCCCGGCTGAATTCCCGTAGAGGTCTAAAATTGATTTTTCCGCCTTCGTCAATTAACTTGCTAATGGGTGTAGATTTGATGGCGATAATTAAGGATATTCCCAAACTATAAAGGGCGGTGGCGGCGGTGGGGAAGTTTCCTTGTGCCAGTTCCGGAGCTAGATAGTCAGGGGGACAGTTATTTTCTAAACCTGCTAAATAGACGTTCATCTGGTCGTCTACTAAAATATTTTCGGGCTGGAGATAGGCTAGGATAATGGCAGGCGATCGCGCTTCTAAATCTACTAGAATTTCTAGGGTAGAAACGGCAATTTGCTTGATTTGAGCGGGAGTGAAATTAGCGTTGGGAGCCAAAGATAGTGCCTTTTGGTATTGCCGCACCCGAAAATGGCCTTCTGAAGTAGTAAAATCATCCAGATTCCGGAGAATTCTGGGATGATTTGGTTGGGGGAGCGATGGCAGCTGGAAATCAGCACTTTTCAGATGGCTAGCCGCTGGTAGCTGTTGAATTACGACTAACTCTTGAGTATCTAGATTTTCAGCTAAATAAGTCACTGCACCGCCAGCAAGCTGGTGGTCTAATTCTTCGATAATCTCATAACCATAGGTAGTAAGGTCGGGAAAGTCACTCATGGATTAAATTGACCATTTGTCAACTACCCACACTGAGCGGAGTACCGCTACAGTGTGGGCTTGTATCTAAACTCCACCGCAATTCTGAAAACCGATGCCGGATTTCAGCTTTGGTTTCACTGCTCGACACATTATGGGATGCTGACAAGCTCCCAGTGCCAGTCCAGTCTTGCCGAACTAGCAACGCTCTTAGTGCAATATTTCTGGAACCAACAAGATCGGCGTGGAGTTCGTGACCGCAACATTCACAGCGAAACAATAGTCCTTTGTTCGGTCTATTTGCGTCTGAAGTATGCCCACATTTAGGGCAACTTTTCGACGTATAATGCGCTGGGACTTTAGTTGCTAGAGAGCCATTTAGATTGGCCTTGTAGTCAATATAACCGTGCAATTCGGCGAATGACCACTTAGCCTTATTCCGATTAGCTCTCCGCTGTTTCTTACTAGCCTTCTTGCCAGACCTAGACTTGGTTCTATCCCTTATTCCAGTTAGATTCTCTAGTCCGATTAGACTATTAGGTTTAGCAATTTCCTTGCTGATTTGGTGGTTCACATCAACGATAAACCGTCTTTCTCTCCCCGACAAAGCGATTAGTCTTCGCTTGGCGGAACGAGTGCCTTTACGTTGAAGAGTTTGTCTAGCTTTGTGATGTGGATCTCTTCACTCACTCGCATTCCTCCCGCCGCTCACCTGGGTACAGGTAGAGCGGGGGACTCCTGCTGGTCTAGTTGAAAGCTATTTCCGATTCTCTGATATCAAACTACACAAAACCTAGAGAATAGCCGTAGTATAGTGATTTTTACGTGGTCTAATGGTATCAGGAGAAGAATATGCGGATTGCTCGTGACATTACAGAATTGATTGGGCGCACACCTCTAATCCAACTCAATCGGATTCCCCAGTCAGAAGGAAGTGTAGCCCGGATTGCGATCAAACTAGAAGGGATGAATCCAGCCGCTTCCGTGAAAGATCGTATCGGTTGGAGCATGATTCGGACTGCCGAGGCAGCGGGATTAATTGCCCCAGGAAAAACCATCTTGGTCGAACCAACTTCTGGTAATACTGGGATTGCCTTAGCCATGGCAGCAGCGGCGAAGGGCTACACCTTGATTTTAACTATGCCAGAAACCATGAGCCAAGAGCGCAAAGCCATGCTCAAAGCCTATGGAGCCACATTAGAACTAACTCCGGGAGTGGAGGGAATGCGGGGAGCCATTCGCCGCGCCGAAGAAATTGCCGCTAGCACGCCCAATTCCTTTATTCTCCAACAGTTTCGCAACCCAGCTAATCCCCAAATTCACCGGGAAACAACTGCTGAAGAAATTTGGGCAGATACGGATGGTCAAATTGATTTTTTAATCTCTGGAGTGGGGACTGGGGGGACAATTACCGGGGTAGCTGAAGTAATTAAAGCACGCAAACCAAGTTTTCGAGCGATCGCCGTTGAACCCGCCAACAGTCCCGTCCTTTCCGGCGGCAAACCGGGAGCGCATAAAATTCAAGGTATTGGTGCAGGTTTTGTCCCAGAGGTACTAAAGACCGATTTAATTGATGAAGTGGTGACTGTTCCTGACGAAGAAGCCCTGATTTATGGTCGTCGTCTAGCCAAAGAAGAAGGATTGCTCTCAGGGATTTCTTCTGGTGCTGCTTTAGCCGCTGCCATCAAAATAGGTAAACGAGTCGAGAATGCAGGCAAGCTGATTGTGATGATCCAACCTAGTTTTGGCGAACGTTATCTGAGTACAGCATTGTTTAAAGACATTGAGCCTGTAGAAACTCCCGTGCTAGTGTGACATCTCCTACACCAACCTGATTACAGGTATGGTAGGCTTCACAACCAATCCGGCTATCGCTACTAGAGACGTTCCGGTGGAACGTCTCTACGAACAAAGAACAGGGAATTGGAATAAGTATTGACATACTCCCCATCACCCCATCACCCCATCACCCCATTTTCGCTAACAAGCGACGGATCGAACTGCCTCTCGCGCTTCGCAGTGTAAACCTATCGCAATTCTAAACATTTCCTGACCTGCGTGCAGATAACCCTCATCATAATTGAGTGTAAATAGCTGTAATTCCTCAATCCCATCCCCCACTTGATTTAAGCAATAATACAGGTGAAGTGCTGCCCCCGCTGTCGTTTTCGGGTTGGGTTGAGAACGAAAGGTTTGCTGTGCTTGTTTGAGATTGCGACGGCAATCAGCCAAATAATTTTGAAAATCTGCCATCAATTCATCATCAAAAGGATCGGCAGCTAGTTGTTCTAACTGATCCTCCAAAGAATTTAGAATGGAGCAGAGCAAGCGATTCACGGGAGAATACACTTGTGTCAACCAACGCTGATGCGCCTCATCAGGATGGGATTCTTGCTGCCTTTGAGCGCGATATTGTTTTTGCGCCGTTGCCGTTCGCTGCTGACGCTCTTGCTGGCGTTCTGTCAGGGGAGGGTGGTGGCGGTGCAAAGATTGATCGTAGGATTGACGCTTGTGAGGATCTCTGAGAACCTCATAGGCAGCATTAATCCGTAAAATCTGCTCGCGATCGCTGGTTTGGGGATTGCTGTCTGGGTGAAAAAGCTTCACTAACTGGCGATAGGCTTGCTTAATTTCTGCCTGTGTAGCTTGGGAACCTAGACGCAAGGTTTGGTAGTGATTTTCAGCCGCCATGAGCAAGTTCCGAGGGTTGAAGTCAACTAGCTTAACAGCAAAAATCTTATATGAACAAGGAATGGAGAGTAGCAAATAGCTTAGAACCTTAATGATTTCGCAATCAATTCGCAATAAAATCTGATAAATGATAATTAATTGCTATAACCGAAACCTTATCCAGAGTAAGGATTTAAAGAAAATCAGCTAATGACAAGTCTTGCTGTCAGCGGTAAGCTTACAGATGAGCCGATTTTACCTGGGGACAAATTTAACCAATCGATCCCTAAACAGAGGCGATTTAAAAGGTTGCCATCGTTGGAACTGAGGAAGATGTGCCTATGTCTATTGAGCAACTGAAGCCTGCCGAACAAGGGGCGGTAGCAGTCTATATGCCCTACTATCAAGGAGCCAAGCGCAATATGCTCCCCCTAGCGATTAGTCTCTATCAACAGGGGGAACTGGAAGGGCAACGCAAAATTGAGGGCGGCGAAAGCATCCCGTTTGTGGCGACTTGGTATGTATCTAAACTTCCTTCCGAACTCACCCGCTGTCGGTTGCAGTTTGACGGGAATGCCGAACTGAGCTATGACGCGACGATGGCAAATTCAGAGTTTATCAATTATCTGATCGACATCATCATGAATTACAGGCGATCGCGCTTGACGGATTTTCCGCAATCGTTCTACCGCAAGTTGTTACGAATTGATGAATAAGCTTAATTTTTAGGAGCAAAGGAGTGCCAAAATCTGCCAAGTATTTGCTGATTGGGTCAACAGAAGCCTATTGTGGCAAATCAGCCACTATTTTAGGTGTTGCCCATCAGCTACAAGAGAGAGGATTGGATATCGCCTATGGCAAGCCCTTGGGGACTTGTTTGAGTGAATCCCAGACGGATAATCTGGAAGAGGATGTCCAGTTTATTGCGGAAGTGCTGAAGTTACCCGCCAACCGTCTGCGACCAACTCTGTTATCTCTGGATGCGGAAACTATCCAGAAACGCTTGCGAGGAGAAGACTACACTGACTATCGACAGGCTCTGCGGCACTATCTGGAAGAAACTAGCGGAGATATTGCTTTGCTGGAGGGACCTGGAACTCTTTCTGAGGGGAATCTGTTCGATCTCTGTTTGCGCCAGATGGCGGAAGACATTGATGCGGCTGTGTTGTTGGTAACGCGCTTTAATTCGGTATTGTTGGTGGATAATCTACTATCTGCCAAGCAACGGTTAGGCGATCGCCTCACCGGGGTAATGATTAATGATATTGCAGTGGAACACCTGGATGCTGCCCAAAATCTAGTGCGGCCTTTTTTGGAAAGTAAGGGGATTCCAGTTTTGGGAATGTTGCCCAGAAGCAGCTTGTTACGCAGCGTCAGCGTTGCCGAATTAGTCCGACAACTGAAAGCCGAGGTACTGTGCCGTCCCGACCGCTTGGGCTTGATGGTGGAAAGTTTAACCATTGGGGCGATGAATGTCAATTCCGCCTTGGAATATTTCCGCAAAGGCAATAATATGGCGGTGGTAACAGGGGGCGATCGCGCCGATATTCAACTAGCTGCCTTGGAAACTTCCACGCAATGTTTAATTCTCACAGGTCACTTGCCGCCCCAACCGTTCATTCTCAGCCGTGCTGAAGATCTGGAAATTCCCGTGCTGTCTGTGGATCTCGATACCCTGAGTACAGTAGAAATTATTGATCGAGCCTTTGGACAAGTGCGGTTGCACGAACCCATTAAAGTGCAGTACATTAGGCAACTCATCGCTCAACATTTCGATATTGACCGCTTATTGTCCTATATGGGTGTAGAGTTACCCGTTACAGTCTAAGCTTCCCAATTCCCAATTCCCTCTCCCCCCCTGTTCCCTGTTCCCAATGCCTGCAATCATCGTTTTTGGCAGCATCAATATGGATTTAGTTGCCCATTCTCCTCGGCTGCCAGTGCCGGGAGAAACCCTATTGGGCAATAACTTTAGCACCTCACCAGGGGGTAAAGGAGCTAATCAAGCGATCGCTGCTGCCAAATTAGGAGCCGTTGTGAAAATGGTAGGGCGCGTCGGGGGCGATCGCTTTGGGAAAGAACTGCTGGATAACTTACAGGCTAATGGAGTCGATACTGCTGGGGTAGTCATCGACTCAGAAGTTAGTTCCGGAGTCGCACTGATTGTAGTGGGCGATAATGGCGAGAATCAAATCGTCGTTGTTCCTGGGGCGAATGAACGAGTTGCGTCAGAAGATATTGACCGCTTGATCGACCTTTTACCGGGATCTGCTATCCTATTGCTGCAACTAGAGATTCCCTTGCCAATGGCGATCGCTGCTGCGAAAGCTGCCAAACAAGCCGGAGTAACAGTCATTCTCGATCCCACGCCAGTTCCCCCCAACTTGCCCTCAGAGCTTTACCAATTAGCAGATATTATTACTCCTAATGAGGTAGAAGCCTCCCAACTGGCAGGTTTTTCCATCAATGACCCCAAAGATGCCATCCAAGCTGCCACCCTATTTCGGCAGCGAGGAACCCCCATTGCCACAATTAAATTAGGAGAACGGGGAGCGCTCTGCGCGACCGCAGAAGACTCCTTTTTTATCCCCGCATTCCCCCAGACAGTCACCGACGCAGTAGGGGCGGGAGATGCCTTTAATGGGGCAATGGCAGCAGGTTTAGCCACAGGGTTATCCCTGCGAGAAGCAGTGCTTTGGGCAACCGCCGCAGGTGCGATCGCAATCACTCAAAATGGCGCTCAAGCCGCTATGCCCAATCGCCAAACTTTGCTAGCATTTCTTCAAGAGCGAATTCGCAGTTGAGCGATTGGGCTATGCCCAGCGCTTAACCTGCAATTTTTATGCCCACAAGTTAAATTTGTTTGTAGCTGGTTGCCATCTAGGGAGTAGGGGCAGGTCACAACTCCTCTATTCCATAGGAAAACCTAATCTCCATCTAAAACCATCTCCCTCCACCAGGTTAGCAGGCAGTTAGTAGGAGAAAATCCCTAAATCTAGTACCTTATGCTTATGTTCAGAGAGTCAATGGCCTAGTAACTGAATTATTTGCCCATAGCATTTTTGTATATACCTTTGATACCATGCAGAAAAATCAGGGAAAGCCAGGAGGTCTTGATGGAGCTTGAATCTGACCACAAGAGATGCTTAGATTCGTTAGTCTGGGCAATTAAACAACTAGAGGGTCATTTAGAACTGACTCAACTGGAGAAAACCGCCGAGTTGATCATCCAAACCATGACTGGCCCTTGGCGTTACTTTCATACGCCAGAACACATTTTTGAAGTTGGTGGCTCAGTCGATCCAATTGAAGTTTTAGCAGCTTTATTCCACGATCTGGTTTACGTTCAAGTCGATCAAGGGGTTAATCTCAACATTAGCAGTTACATTGCTCCTCTGGTGAAAGAAGAACGGGGACAGCTAGTAATCCGAGATGAAAGCGAACTGCCCAAGGATAAAATGTTTAACATTGTGGCAGCAGTATTTGGCTTTAGTCCCGGTCAAGGGCTTTCGCCCATGGCAGGCCAAAACGAATTTTTGAGTGCGGTGATTGCCGCTAAATCTCTGGAAAAATTCCTAGAACCAGGTACGATCGCTAAAATTGCGGCCTGCATTGAAGCCACAATTCCCTTCCGTCCTAAATCCCCTTCTGGTTTAAGTGCTAGCGATATTTTGTATCAACGGTTAATTGCTGCCAATCAGCAATTTAACTTTGGGTGGACAGATGCAGAAATCCGCGCAATAGTTCGCCAGTCGGTTCGTTTAGCTAACCGCGATGTCGAAAATTTCGCTGCCATTAGTTCCGCGCACTTTTTAGATAATACCTGGAATCTTTTGCCAGAAACCAATCACGAATTGTTAAACTCTAATTCCTATACAGTTCGCGGTTATCGTATTTCCCTACAAAAGATGGAAGGTTTCATGAATTTTCTGAAACCAGAATTAGTGTTTCAGCAGTTTGATGGTGAACCAGACGATCAAACTTACCAAAATTTGATTGAGCAAACTAGGCGTAATATTGAAGTTGCCAAGCTTTATTTGGGAATTAAGCTGATTACCATTGCCATTTTAGAAGCCCTTTCTTGCCGAATTGGAAGGGATATTCCTGTGTCTACTATGATGGGAGAATTGCCTGCAAAAGGAATCAAAGTGGCAGCTTTAGAGAATTTTCTGCCGGACATCCCCCTCGCCTACCAACCAGAAAATCCCCTAGAAAGTGAAGTATTAGAATTGCTCTCTAAGGGGCGCAACCGAGATTCTTCCTATGACCTCAAGAATTCCCCAGTGGCGACTTTTATTATCGAATCAATTGGATTTACCGAGATTCGATATCTATTGAATCGTTCCAAGGAATTTTTCAAAGGAGCAATTTCCCCAGAAGAGTTTCTGGCTGACTGCAATCAGGAGGTAATTGATAAGTTGACTGATGGAGTGTTAAAACTTTTTGAAAGTCGCAAAGTGGCATTGCGAGGCTGAATATTAAATGCCGCAATCGTTTTTTAGCTCGGTGCGCGTGTAAATTTCTAATGATTCTCAATTTTTCCTTTAAGTTTATCGCAGGTAAAGAAGGTTTAACCTGCGGTTATGCCCTAGCTCGGACTTATCGGGCGCTCAGTTCTGCCTCAGTAGATGTACTTTGGCAAAAATTGATGAATTTAGCTGACGTTTCTTGGCATCCTCTCCTAACCAGTACCAATGCACCGAGGGGATTAATTGCCAAACCGGGACTCATCTATTATGCCGTCACTTGCCTCACGCCAATTCCCATCAGAATTTTTGTTGAGCGCGTTCGACCAGAGGAGTTATTGAGCTTCAGAATTTTAGCCATTCCCGGAGTAGAAAAAAGAGTCACCTATCAGGTGGAATCTACTGTTTGCGGGACTTATATTTCTTATTCAGTTACTCTGCGGGGGTGGCTGTCGCCCCTAGTTTGGGTGCTAATTCAACCTTATACTGCCCGCGTAGCAGCGGAACTCGCCCAAGCCGCAGAACAGATATCTCTTTAATCAATCGCTCAGAGCTTCCAATCCTCTAAGCCTCTGGCTCTATTCCAGCGGCTCGAAGTTGGGCAGCTAATCGTTCAGCCCGTTGCCGTTCTTGTTCAGCCCGTTGCCGTTCTTGTTCAGCCCGTTGCCGTTCTTGTTCAGCCCGTTGCCGTTCTTGTTCAGCCTGTTGGCGTTCCTGTTCAGTCCGTTGCCGTTCCTGCTCTATCTGTTCTGTTCCCCATAAGAGTAAATTACCTTCTTCATCCCACCAGCGCAACCAGTTACCCTGACGGTTTTCCCGATTTCCTTGCCATACGCCTAAAAACAACTGCATTTCCGGTATCCAAAACCGTCCTTGTGCGTTGGCAGGCTCCAGCCGATACCGTCTAGATTCACCTAAACGATAGAGTTCTAAAATGCCTGTTTCTAAATCAAAAATGCCGTAATTGGGCAACTGCAAAATTTGCTCATAATAGAAGAATTTTCCAGGAGGATAGGTTTCTTTCACGGAATACTCTCCCCCATCGGTATCTGACAAAAACTCCAGGACTAACGCCGGAATTTCCCCTTGAAGTCGCGGCGTATAACTGCGAACTACTTGGGAGCGGGCAACGTTAATGTGGGGAATATATGCCCAATCGGGAGCTTTGACTACTATCTTGCCATTAATGGTGGCACAAATCCCGTAGTTGGTAGGGGTAAGGGCAGTTTCAGGGAGTTTTCCGGCTAGTTGCAGGCTTTCAGTCAAAGCGGCAGCGAGGGCAGGTTGATTAATATTATCCACAGGATCGTTCGGCAGGAGAAAATCATCGGGTAACTTTTCCCAGGTAATCTTGTAAGTGGGAGCAGTGGCTAGCATGATGATTTGTACTGGAGAGAGTAAATAATACTAACGATTTTATCATATTTTCTCTCTCTAACTGACCTCATTGACAAGCAAGAAGAATATCTTGCCCTAGGCGTACCTGAATATTGGATTATTGACTATCGAGGTCAAATTCCGGGGAAGTATTGTCTGCGAGGAAAAGGGGAAAAAGCCATCGTCCTGATCTTAGAAAATGGTGAATATCAAAGATCTGAGTACCTGGAAGGAGAAACAATTCCTTGTCAAACTTTTCCCAAATTAACTTTGACCCTTGACCAAATATTAGCAGCTGATGCCGACGATATTGTTTAGGGCAGTCTCTAAGCCTCTGGCTCTATTCCAGCAGCTCGAAGTTGGGCAGCTAATCGTTCAGCCCGTTGGTGTTCTTGTTCAGCCCGTTGGCGTTCCTGTTCAGCCCGTTGGCGTTCCTGCTCTACCTGTTCTGTCCCCCACCAGAGTAAATTGCCTTCTTCATCCCACCAGCGCAACCAGTTGCCCTGACGGTTTTCCCGGTTTCCTTGCCATACGCCTAAAAAAAGCTCCATTTCCGGTATCCAAAACCGTCCTTGTGCGTTGGCAGGTTCCAGCCGATACCGTCTAGATTCACCTAAACGATAGAGTTCTAAAATGCCTGTCTCTAAATCAAAAATGCCGTAATTTGGTACTTGCAAAATTTGCTCGTAGTAGAAGAATTTTCCAGGAGGATAGGTTTCTTTCACGGAATACTCTCCCCCATCGGTATCTGACAAAAACTCCAGGACTAACGCCGGAATTTCCCCTTGAAGTCGCGGCGTATAACTGCGAACTACTTGGGAGCGGGCAACGTTAATGTGGGGAATATATGCCCAATCGGGAGCTTTGACTACTATCTTGCCATTAATGGTGGCACAAATCCCGTAGTTGGTAGGGGTAAGGGCAGTTTCAGGGAGTTTTCCGGCTAGTTGCAGGCTTTCAGTCAAAGCGGCAGCGAGGGCAGGTTGATTAATATTATCCACAGGATCGTTCGGCAGGAGAAAATCATCGGGTAACTTTTGCCAAGTAATATTGTAAGTGGGAACGGTGGCTAGCATGATGATTTGTGCTGGAGAGAGTATCGCTTATGAGATAATTTAATGAGGGATTTTTATAATTAAAGCAATAGGTATCGTCTGATGAGTCGGCAGAGAACTTTCGGGGCAATCAAATGGGGGGGAGGTCTGTTTTTGGGGTTAGCGGGACTAATTTGGTTAGCAAATTTGCCCAATCCCATGATTCGTTGGTCTGTGACCAAAACATTTCCGCCCCTGTTGCTGCCTAGCTATATTAGTATGGAGCAGCATTATCGACAGGCGATCGCTTTAAGCGAGCAATCGGATCAACTCATTAACCATCCTACCAGTTATGCGGACTTTGGGTTGGGAACGGAAAAAGTCAAGCAAGCGCAGAAGCATCTAGAGGCGTTGCCAGTTTGGTCTTTAGGTTACTACCCGCAATTTTATGGAAAGAAGCAATTGAGCGCCTTAAACACATTTCGGTAAATGATGCTAATTACTTGGCTGCCCAAAAACTGCTCGCCAACTATCAAGCTAATTTAGGCATGGTGGAAAGCAAGCTTAAGGCTGAACGGGAGTCTGGAGAAGCTTTAGATCGTGCCAATGTTCAAATTGCCAATTTGCTCGCCTCGGCATCCAATGATGCGAAAGGGGGGAATCGCGATCGCTCGATTAGTCAAATCCAGACTATTATTAATCAACTAGGCAAAGTCCAAAAGGGTACAACAGCATATCCAGAAGCTCAAGAACTGATCCAATCAGCACAAGGGAAACTGAAACAGTTAAAATCGCAGAAATGAGTAGGAGATCTATATCATTTACTGGTTCCATTCTTCATTTGATCTGAACCCAACCCACAGAGTCGAAAATCCAGGCTAAACTGACTTTAACCCTGCGTCGGGGCGGGTTTATTCAGGTGATTGGCAAGGATTAAAATTCCTGCCTAAACCCGTCCATACATAAATCATGGTGAATAACTGAATACCTAGAAACTGCATGAACAGGAAACCCCTAAAAAGGCACAAAGTCAACAGCCTACCCACCAGCCCCTGCACTAACGTACCTCTAAACCGTTAAAATCTTTGAAGAAACTTTAATAAATTGCCCGACTGCTCTGGGGTGGGGAACGCAACAATCCTATGCTCGATGTTAGTTCAGTTCTAGAAGCGCTGCGACCAGTTCAAGACCCGGAACTCCGTAAGAGTTTGGTGGAATTGAACATGATTCGCAACATCAAAATTGATGCAGGCAAAGTCAGCTTTACTTTGGTATTGACAACACCTGCTTGTCCGCTGCGGCAATTCATTGTGGAAGATTGTCAACGAGCGGTGAAACCCCTGCCGGGAGTGGAAGAGGTGATAGTAGACGTAACAGCCGAAACACCTCAGCAGAAGTCTTTGCCAGACCGTCAAGGGATTGCTGGGGTCAAGAATATTTTGGCGATTTCCAGCGGTAAAGGTGGGGTGGGCAAAAGTACAGTCGCGGTGAATGTGGCGGTAGCTTTAGCTCAGGTGGGAGCTAAGGTGGGTTTGTTGGATGCAGATATCTATGGTCCCAATGACCCAGCAATGTTAGGACTGGCAGATGCCAAGATTACGGTCAAACAAACTGCTGACGGGGAAGCAATTGAACCAGCCTTTAATCATGGGGTGAAGTTGGTTTCGATGGCGTTCTTGATTGACAAAGACCAGCCCGTGATTTGGCGCGGTCCGATGTTGAATGGAATTATTCGCCAGTTTCTCTATCAAGCTGAGTGGGGCGATTTGGATTATTTAATTGTGGATATGCCGCCTGGGACTGGGGATGCTCAACTGACGCTGGCGCAGGCAGTACCAATGGCAGGCGCGATTATTGTGACTACGCCGCAAACGGTGGCGCTGTTGGACTCCCGGAAGGGGTTAAGGATGTTCCAGCAGTTGGGTGTGCCGATTTTGGGGATTGTGGAAAATATGAGCTATTTTATCCCGCCGGATTTGCCAGATCGGAAATATGACATTTTTGGCTCTGGGGGTGGGGAAAAGATGGCGGCGGAATTGGGTGTTAAGTTATTGGGACAGATACCGCTGGAAATTCTATTGCGGGAAGGGAGCGATCGCGGTTTACCCATTGTACTCGATCGGCCTGATTCTGCTTCAGCCAAAGCGTTAATGGCGATCGCTCAACAAATTGCCGCTCAAGTCTCTATAGCTGCTCTAGCCTGATAGTCGTGTTAATAAGTCGTAGGTAGTGAGTGACAATTCAAAATTCAAAATTCAAAATTCAAAATTTAAAATTTTGAATTGAAACCTACAGATGCTAGGCATTGACAGTTGGTTTAAATTCCCAATTCCCTCTCTCCCTTTATTCCCTCTCTCCCCTATTTCCTCTCCCCTATTCCCTCTCCCTCCTGTTCCCTGTTCCCTGTTCCCTGTTCCCTATCCCTAACTGTTCCAAGATCCATAATCAATGATACATATTACCTTTAAAATAAATTATGTCTCAAAAAACCGTTAGTTGGATTCGTTGGAAAACCATCATTGCACCTTGGCCTGAAGTAGATTGGCTGTTATTGGCAATGGTTATCGGTATTACTATCCTAGGCGGAGTGATGATTCGCAGTGCCGAACTCAACCAGGGGATAACCGACTGGGTAAATCACTGGATTGTCGGTTCTATTGGCTTAGTTTTAGCCCTGTTTCTGGCGAGATGGCGCTACGATAACCTACTGCAATGGCACTGGATTATTTATGGCATCACCAATTTATCCCTAGTGGGAGTGATGATAATTGGCACAACTGCCAAAGGCGCGCAAAGATGGATTAGTATTGCTGGGTTCAATGTCCAACCGTCAGAATTTGCCAAGTTAGGGGTAATTATCACTCTAGCAGCAATTCTTCACGCTCGCCCTGCTTCCACGATTCCGGCAGTAATTCGCGCCTTGGCTGTCACCGCTGTCCCCTGGGGATTAGTATTTTTGCAGCCAGACTTGGGAACCTCCCTGGTTTTTGGCGCGATCGTGATTGGGATGCTTTACTGGGGTAATGCCAATCCTGGTTGGCTGTTACTGTTGGCTTCGCCAATTATTTCGGCGGTATTATTTAGTATCCACTTAAATAGCTGGTTTATCTGGACGGCGGCGATCGCGATCATTGCTTGGCGCACTTGGCCTTGGCCTTGGTGGGGCGCATTAGGCGCAATTGTAGTAAATTTAATTGGAGGTGAGATTGGACAAGTTCTCTGGAAAATCCTCAAAGACTATCAAAAAGAACGATTAATCGTTTTCCTCAATCCTGACCAAGACCCTTTACGGGCTGGATATCACCTCATCCAATCGCGGATTGCCATTGGTGCGGGACAACTTTGGGGACAAGGCTTAAATCAAGGTCGTCAAACTCAGCTAAATTTTGTTCCAGAACAGCATACCGACTTCATTTTTTCTGCCATTGGGGAAGAATTGGGCTTTGTGGGTTGTATTTGTCTGCTAGTGGTTTTCTTGTTGATTTGCCTGCGCCTGGTGATTATTGCCCAAAATGCCAAGGATAATTTTGGTTCTTTGCTGGCAATTGGCGTACTAGCAATGATTGTGTTTCAGGTGGTAGTCAATATCGGTATGACGATTGGGTTGGCTCCGGTGACGGGGATTCCCCTACCTTGGGTGAGTTATGGACGCTCGGCAATGTTGAAGAACTTTTTGGCACTGGGATTGGTGGAGTCGGTTGCCAATTATCGCCATCGCCTGAAGTTTGAAACCCGACTTCCACGTTAAGCTATTAAATGGAAATTGAATGGGAGCAACGATTGTGATTCTACCTGGTTCGGCAGTGCGCGTAAACAACGTTAACGATACTTACTACAAGTTTGAAGGTTTAGTCCAACGGGTGACAGATGGTAAAGCAGCGGTGCTGTTTGAAGGGGGAAATTGGGATAAACTGGTGACTTTTCGCCTTTCGGAATTAGATTTGGTAGAAACTACGGCGGGACGGAAAAAGGCAAAATAGCAATCATTGGTCAAGTCGCTTCGCTCCAATTCAAAATTCAAAATTCAAAATTCAAAATTAAAGACAATTAGTGGGAGCTTGAACTC